>NZ_JBSVXG010000063.1:0-30475 GCF_054070595.1 Pseudomonas sp. SDO55104_S430
GGGGTATCTGGTTTCCCGCGTTATCGTTGACGACCATCGCGAGCAAGCTCGGCTCCTACAGAGGTTTGTGGGATTGGGCGTTACGCCGGCACTGGCGCGTTAGCCGCAATCAACCCGGCACTGCGCAGTTCCGCCCAGAATGCCGCCGGGATCACTGCCTTGAGCGCAGCCACATCTTCAGCAATACGCTCCGGACGGCTGGCACCCGGGATCACCGCGGCCACCGCCGGGTTGGCCAGGGAGAATTGCAGCGCTGCGGCCTTTATGTCCACGCCATGGGCCTGGGCGATGCGCTTGATGTGCTCGACCTTCTGGATGATCTGCGGGCTGGCCTTCTGGTATTCGAAGTGCGCGCCACCGGCCAGGATCCCTGAGCTGTAGGGACCTCCGATCACGATGTCGACGTTCTGCGCATGGGCCGAGGCCATCACGCGTTGCAGGGCACGTTCGTGATCGAGCAAGGTGTAGCGACCGGCGAGCAGCATGCCGTCGGGGCGGGCTTCTTCCAGATCCAGGGTCAGCTCGATCGGCTCGACACGGTTGACACCCAGGCCCCAGGCCTTGATCACGCCCTCGTCACGCAGACGGTCCAGAACCTTGAACGCACCGGTGCGGGCCTGTTCGAAGTATTGCAGCCACTGGTCACCGTAGAAGTCCTGGGCGATGTCGTGAATCCAGACGATGTCCAGGCGGTCGGTCTTCAGGCGCTTGAGGCTGTCCTCGATGGAGCGCTTCGTGGCATCGGCGCTGTAGTCGTTGACGATCTTGTTGCGCAGACCGTGTTCGAACACACCGCTTTTTTCGCCCAGGTCACGGGCGCTGTTGTCCAGTTCGTCGAGGATGACGCGGCCGACCTTGGTGCTCAGGACGTAGTCGTCGCGGTTGTATTTTTCCAGCGCGTTGCCCAGGCGGATTTCGGAAAGACCGGCACCGTAGAACGGCGCGGTATCGAAGTAACGCACGCCGGCATCCCAGGCCGCATCGACGGTGGCCAGTGCCTCGGTTTCAGGAATGTTGCGGAACATGTTGCCCAGTGGGGCGGTACCGAAACCCAACACGCCTGGCAATTTGTCTTTCAAGCTCATTTTCGAATCCTCTGGATCAGTTGAGTGATCGCCGGTTGGCGACCGTTGAGCAGATCCTAGATTGCGCAATGCAGACCGTCCAAGACACAATAAGCCACACTTGAGACCTCACGAGCATTAAATGATAGATCTCCGCCAGCTTCGCTATTTCATCGTCACCGCCGAAGAGGAGCATGTGGGCCGTGCGGCAGAGCGGTTGCACATTTCCCAGTCGCCCCTGAGCCGGCAGATTGCCCAGCTCGAAGAGCGCCTGGGCCTGGTCCTGTTCGAGCGCAGCCAGCAACGCATCCGCCTGACAACCGACGGACGGACTTTCCTCACCGAAGCCCGCGCCCTGCTCACCCACGCCAATCGCCTGGAGTCATTGGGCAAGCGCCTGGGTCGTGGCGAGGAAGGCGGTCTGTGCATCGGCTACATCGAAAATGCCATGCACGCCAACGTGCTGCCGGCGGCCTTGCGGGAAGTGCGCGAGATTCGCCCCGGCGTGCACATCGCCCTGCATCACCTGAGTTCGGCCGATCAGCTCGAAGGCTTGCGCCAGCGCAGCCTGGACGTAGCGCTGGTCAGCGAACCGCCGAGCAACGATGACCCGGAACTGACGCACTTCCAGTTGCTGGAAGACCCGATGTTGCTGGCGATGCCGGCGAACCATCCGCTGGCGGGTACCGAGCGTCTGCTGCCGACTCACGTGCAGGATCTGGACTGGATCGGCGTGAAGTACAGCCAGGGCGAGAACCATCATGCGGATTTCGTCGCTGCGTGCATTCGCGCAGGGTTCACGCCGCAGATTCGTCTGGAGGCGGCTGAGCCGTATACCGCGTTGGGTCTGGTGGCGGCTGGGCTGGGGGTGGCCATGACTCAGAAAAGTTTGAATCAAGCGGCGCATCCAGGGGTGGTGTTTCGCGAGCTGCCGTGGCTCACGTTTACCATGCCGCTGTGGGTGGCTTGGCATCGGGTGACGTTGCGGCCGTTGGTGGAAACGTTTCGGTTGATTCTTACCGGGCCGGAGCCGGAGCCTTTTGTTTCGCAGCAACAAGGCAGTCTGGCCGAGGTGCGTTAATTGCGCCCATAACTAAAAACGCCGCGTTGGACGCGGCGTTTTTAGTTGTTTTACAGCAGTTCGGAATAACTTCAATCATTAACTTCAACCGCTCTGCTGGGCGTTACCGAGGATGGTGTAGTCCAGGGTACGGGTGACGCCGGCGCTGTCCAGGTAAACCATCTTCGAGTCGATGATACCGCTGGTGGTGGCAGGGTCCTGAGCGGATTTGATGCTGATGACCTTGGCGATGTCCAAACCTTTCTGGGCTGGAGTTGCCTCTTGAGCCGAAGCAAAAACACTGGCTAACGAAAGTGCGGCGAACATTACGTATTTCATGATGAATCTCCGGGATAAGTTGGTTAAGAGAGCAACTCAGTGGTCTGTGTTTGCTCGCTTGGGACCCATTATCAATTCATCACTTGAGTGGCGGAAGTTCGCTTAATTAATACCAAAGATTAAGAAAATTGATGAGGCGTTCCGCGCTGATTGATTTCACCCACTGTAGGAGCGAGCTTGCTCGCGATGGTTGTCAACGATGACGTTGGATACCTGACACCCCGCGGTGGTCTGGAGTCCATCGCGAGCAAGCTCGCTCCTACAGGTGTTCGTCACAGGCAACGCGTGGTATCAGGTTTCCCGCGTTATCGTTGACGACCATCGCGAGCATGCTCGCTCCTACAATTACTGCAGCGGTGAAAACTTCGCGGGCAGGTAGATGGTGGATTGCATGTCGCGCAGTTGCGGGCCGGAGTTTTCCGGGGGCCAAACGCCGTCTGCAACGGCCTGGGTGCGCACTTGCAGGCGCTGTTCCAGCGTCGACCAGGGCCAGATGTGGAGGTAGCGCGGCAGTGCGCCGTCGGTGGCGTAAAACGCGGCGTATACCGGGGAGTATTGTTCGGCGGTGCGGGCTTCGATGGCCTTGGCCCAACCATCGAGGGTCGGTTGCAGGCCAGCGCTGATCAGGTCGTAGACCCGCACTTCGTAGCACGGCCCATGATTGCCGGGGTCGAGGGGTTTGAGGAAGGGAAACAGGCTGTAGTTTTCGATGCGCAGGTCGGTGATGAACTCGTTGATGCCAAACGCCCGGCCATCCAGCAAGAACCGCTCGCGCTCGGCTTGCCGCGCGTTTTCATCGGCAAAGCCGCGCAACAGGGCAATCTGGTTCAACTGACCTATCTCCGAGGCCCAGCACCCCATCAGGGTGCCGCCGACCTCGGGATCGGCCAGTGCCGTTTCAATCTTCGCCAGCGCTTGGGCGACGGTGCGAACCTTTACCGTGAAGGTGATCAACTCGAATAACCGCATGGCGTACTCCGGCCAGAATTCAATAGCCGGCAGCCTAGGGCAACGGTTTGCGCTGCGGTATTCGGGTGATCACTCTCGCCGTAAGTGATTTCTTTAGTTCGGGTCCAGCAGCCCGCCGCTCCAGTTGCGCGACACGCGGGTGCCGGTGAACTTCGCCACGCCCATGCCCTGGCCGATCAGGCGATCGCGGTAGCGGGTGACCAGGCGTCCGGTCTGCTGCGCGTACAACACCACTTCCGAAGACGGATCGCCGGGGCGGCGCAGGATTCGCGCGAAACGTTGGCCTTCCTCGACGAGATCGCCCAGTTCTTTCTCGAAGATCAGCACGCCGGGTTGCGGCGCGAGGATGGTTTCCATGTGGCCCATTTCCACTGCTTCGACGGGCCAGTCTGCGGGTACCGCGGTATCGTCGATCACGCCGTATCCGCACAGCCAGGTGTGAAGACCGTCGGCATCCTGCTCGGCGAAGTGATCGCTGACGTCGCCCTGCCCGCGCAACTCCAGGGTCGCAGCCATGTGCCGGTCGGCGCTGCCTTCGCGCAGCCAGGGGGCGATGATGGTTTCTTCGAAGGAGCCGTCGCCGCCGTCGTCCCAGATGATCGCCACGTCCATCTTCAACGCCGCCGCCAGGTCACGACCGCGAGGCCAGAAACTGCGGTGCACGTAGAGGTAAGGCAGTGCTTCGTCATCGGTGTGCAGGTCGAGCATCACATCCGCCGGAGCCGCCAGTTGCACCAGTTGCTTTTGCCATTGCTCGACCACGGTGGAAGGCTGCTCCATGGCCGCCGACTGGTCGAAGCCCCGGTTGAAGTTATGCCCGGTGGCGTCGTGATGCCGCCCGAGAATCCGCCCCTGACGGAACTGGCCGATACCCAGCGGATTGGCCTGGGGCACCACGGTGATGCTGCCCTTGAGACGGCCTTGCTGCTCGGCCACTTGCAGACGTTGCATCAGCAGGTGCAGCACCAGCATCCCGGCGATCTCATCGGCATGCACGCCGGCCTGCAAATGCACGGTCGGACCGCTGCCGTCACCGACGAACCGCCATGCCCCGACCTGAACGGTGCCGCCGTTATTGTTGTGAACGTTGAACGAAACATCCTGCGCCATGCGATTGCCCCCTGTTTTGTATGCCAAAAGCGTCGTCGCGGACGAGACTGGTGATTGAACGTATGTTCAACTAAGCTCGGCAACGTGGAACCATTCAAGGAATACCCCGTGACCACACCTGCCCCGAAAAACCGTCGTGCCGAAGCCGATGAACGCCGTGAGTCGCTGATTTGCGCCGCCCTGCGCTGTCTGGTTCGCGATGGCCATGCCGGGCTTTCCGTGCGGCGTATCGCCACCGAGGCCGGTGTATCTGTCGGCTTGCTCAATCATCATTTCGGTAGCATCGATGCGCTGATCGCCGACACTTACCAGAAGCTCGCCATCGAACTGACCACCGCGCTGCGCAATGAAATCGATCAGGCCGGCACGCCGGCGCAGAAGATGGATGCGTTCCTGGTCGGTTCCTTTTCGCCCCGGGTCCTGGACCCGCAATTGCTCGGCGCCTGGGTGGTGTTCTGGAGCCTGATCCGGCATTCCGAACACGTAAGCCAGGCCCATGAAAAAAGCTATGGCACCTACATCGACCTGCTGTGTCGGTTGCTCGACGACCTGGCCACCAGCGAAGGTTTCAAGATCCACGACACCCGCCTGGCCGCCATCGGTCTATCGGCGATGCTCGACGGCCTCTGGATCGAGTGGAGCCTCAACGCCGAGACCTTCAGCCCGGCCAACGGTCTCCACATCTGTCGCTGCTGGGTAAAGGGACTGCGAAACGGAGCATTCAGCGCCGACGACGTCCTGTGAGGCGTGCCGGCCGAAGATCATCGCCAAGGTGCCGCTGACCGCAATCAGGCCGGCGCCGATCATCAGTGACACATCCATCAGCGTGCCCCAGACCACGCTCGACAGCAGGAACGCCCAAATCAGCCCGGTGTACTCGAACGGTGCCAGCACCGTGGCCGTGGCGCGCTGGAAACTGGCGAACAGCAAGAACTGCCCCGCTCCTCCCATCAGGCCGGCGGCGAGCATGCCCAGCCAGGCCGGCATCGGCGTCGGAGTGTGGGTCCAGGGCAAGGCCACGGCCATGCAGATCACGAACACCACATTGGTGATGAGCATCTGCTCCAGCACAGAAGTCTGGTCATCCACCTGGCGCAGTTGAATGTAAGTAAACGCCCAGAACACTGCCGCCAGCAGGGTCAGGACGATCGGCACAGGGTCCACCATGTTGTTGGGACGACAGGCAATCACCACGCCGATGAAACCGAGGATCAGGGCGAACCACTGCCAGCGGTTGACCTGTTCCTTGAGAATGCTCGTCGCCAGCACCGTGACCATGATCGGTGCCGAGAAATACAGGGTGGTCATTTCTGCCAGGGTCAGGTCCCGGGCCGCGGTGTAGTACAGCAGCCACGCCGCAATCGACAGCAGACCGCGCACCACCAGGAGCCGCCGGCTCGACGAGCGCCAGGCCCGGCGAACCAGCTCGGTGCGCCCCGCCAGCAGACAGGCGCCCGCCACCACGACGGCGCGCCAGAACAGAATGGTGAACACCGAATAGCCGTCCACCAGCCACTTTATGCCCGCGTCCTGCAAGGACAGAAAGGCATAGCCCAGAACGCACAGGCCAATGCCTTGCAGTGAGCGGTCAACCCGTGGCTGGTTCATCATGCGGACCTGCGCACCGGGGTGCCGCGCCGTTCGAAGAAGGCAAACAGCGCCTCGATCAGGAACGTCAGGCAGATGTACACGCCGGCCACCAGCAGCAATGGCTCATAGACCTGCAGGGTCTGCGCCCGCACCACGTTGGCCGCGCCCAACAGGTCGATGACCGCGATGGTCGAGGCCAGCGCCGTGGATTTGAGCAGCATCACCGTTTCCCCGGCCAGGGTCGGCAGCAGCAGACGCAGCGCCCGTGGCAGGCGTACCCGCAACAGGGTCTGGCGCGGAGTCATGCCGAAGGCCGAGGCCGCTTCCATTTCCCCCTTGGGCACCGCCAGCAGACCGCCGCGAATCACTTCGCCGACGTAGGCGCCCACCGACACCACCAGGGCGAAGACGATGTACCAGTAGCCGTCGCGCATGTACGGCCAGAGGAAGCTGCCGCGGATCACCGGAAACTGCGCGAACAGGCTGCCCAGGCCGTAGTAGAAGATGTAGATCTGGATCAGCAGCGGCGTGCCGCGCGTCACACTGGTGAAGAACAGGCTGACTTTGGCGATCAGCTTGTTTCTGGAGATGCGTGCCAGTGCCACCAGGATTGCCAGGACGAACCCCAGCACGCTGGAAATCAGCAGGATGGCGATGGTCGTTTGCAGTCCGCGCATCAGCAGCGATGCGTATTCGAATATCCACGCTGGAATCATTTCGCTCTCTCAACCCGTTCGTTCGGCCCGGTTAGTCGACAATTGGCATCCAGCGACGAATGCGTCGCTCCAGCCGTCCCGACAAGTAGTTGGATACCAGCGTCACCGCGTAATACAGCGCCGCGGCGGTGAGATAGAACAACAGGTACTGACGGGTCGAACCTGCGGCCTGCTTGGCGGTGTAGAGCAGTTCGTTGGTGCCGACCACGCTGATCAGCGCACTGTCCTTGATCAGGTTGATCCACAGGTTGGACATGCCCGCCATCGCGTACGGCGCCATGATCGGCAGTGTGACGCGGCGAAACAGCCCGAAACCGTGCAGGCCGAAAGCCTTGCCTGCTTCGATCTGGCCGAAAGGAATGGCCTGGATCGCTGCGCGGAAGATCTCCGAGGCGTAGGCGCCCTGTACCAGACCCAGCACCAGGATCGCCGCCAGTGGCCCGCTGACATTGACCACGTCGTAACCCAAAGACTCCATCAAGCGATTGAGCAGCATGGAACCGACGTAGAACAGCAACAGGATCATCAACAACTCGGGTACGGCGCGGAACAATGTGGTGTAACCCCGGGCCAGTGCCGCAATGGGTTTGGGCGCGCCCAGCTTGAGACAGGCCACCACCAGCCCGACGATCAACCCGACCACAAAGGCCCCGGCCGATATCTGCAGGGTCATCCCCAGACCCTTGAGCAACGCAGCGCCCCATCCCTGTTCGCTGAAACCGATCATCTCGAACATTGTTGGCATTTCAGTCTCCGGTTAAGCCCCACAGAACACCCTGCTCCCTGTAGGAGCGAGCATGCTCGCGATGGATTCCGATACACCGCGGGGCATCAGGCTTCCCGCGTTATCGTTCGCCACCATCGCGAGCATGCTCGCTCCTACAGGTGCGTCACCAAGGTCACAACTTCGGCTTTACGCTGGTGCCGAAATAGCTCTGGGAGAGTTCGTCGTAGTCCTTGCTGGCCAGCAGTTCGGTTATGGCCTTGTCGAGCTTGGCCTTGAGTTCGGTGTCGTCCTTGCGAATGCCCGCGCCGACGCCCTTGCCGAACAGCGGGTCGTAAGGGACGGTGGCGAGCAGTTCGAGGCCCTTGGCGTCCGGGGATTTGACGAAAGCGGTCATCGCGGTGCCGTCGGCCATCATCAGGTCGATGCGACCGGCAACCATGTCGGCGTTGGCCGAATCCTGGGTGTCGTAGTACTTCACGTCGGCGATTTTTTCGTAGTAGGCCTTCAGGTAACTGGCGCTGACGGTGGAGTTCTGCACGCCGATGGTCTTGCCCTTCAGGTCATCCGGGTACTTGGCGACTTTGGTGCCCTTGGGGCCGACAATCGCGATCGGGGTGTCGTAGTAGGCCTTGCTGAAAGCTATCTGCTTCTCACGCTCTTCGGTCACCGACATCGAGGAAAAAATCACGTCGATCTTCTTCGCCAGCAGCGACGGAATGATCCCGTCCCACGCCACTTCCTTGATCTCGCACTCGGCTTTCATTTCGCTGCACAGCTTGTGGATCAGATCCACTTCAAAGCCCTTCCACTCACCGTTGGCCTGCTTCTCGGTGTACGGCGGATAGGGTTCGGCTGCGACCGCGAAGCGGATCGGCTGGGCCTGCGCTGCGCTGATGCCGGCGAGCATGACGCAAGCCACGCCGCCCAACCAGTTTGCCAAACGTCGATTTCCCATGATTGTTCCCTGTCTTTTATTGATGTTATTAGCGAGTCTGATGAGCGTTGACGAACTGTCGGCAACGCTCGCTGCGTGGGTGTACGAACACATCGTCCGGCGTACCGGTTTCCTCGATCAGGCCTTGATGCAGGAAGGCGACCTTGGATGAGACATCGCGTGCGAAGGCCATTTCATGGGTCACCAGGATCATGGTCCGGCCTTCTTCGGCGAGCGAGCGGATCACCCGCAGCACTTCGCCGACCAGTTCCGGGTCGAGTGCCGAGGTGGGTTCATCGAACAGCATGACCTTGGGCCGCATGGCAAGGGCCCGGGCGATCGCCACCCGTTGTTGCTGCCCCCCGGAGAGAAACGCCGGGTATTCGTTGCGCTTGGCCGCCAGCCCCACGCGTTCGAGCAGCGCTTCGGCGCGTTCGGTGGCCTCCGCCTTGCTCTCGCGCAGGACCTGGGTCGGCGCCTCGATCAGGTTCTCCAGCACCGTGCGATGGGGCCAGAGGTTGAAGTTCTGGAACACCATGCCCAGGCTCGAACGGATGCGCACCAGCTGCTTGGCATCCGCCACCAGCGGCGCGCCGGGACGGGTGTGGTTCAGGTGAATGCTTTCGCCGTCCACCAGGATGCGGCCCTGGTCCGGCACTTCGAGCATGTTGATGCAGCGCAGCAAGGTACTTTTGCCCGAGCCGCTGGCGCCGATCAGCGAAATCACATCGCCTTCGCGGGCGGTCATCGAGACGCCCTTGAGCACTTCGATGTTGCCGAAGCGCTTGTGCAGCTTTTCCACCTCGATCATGTTGCGCACGGTCGCCGGCTGAATCAGCGGTTCGCTGGTCACGCGGGCGATGACAGGCTTCGGTGCTTCATCTCTGAGTACAAGAAGGAAGTCGCGGATGCGCTTGCACGCTTCCGCCAGCCGCTCTTCACCCATGGTGAAGGACAAGCGCACAAAGCCTTGAGCTGGCTCGCCAAAAGCGGCGGCATCGAGCACCGACACCCGCGCCTCACGCAGCAGCCGCCAGGCGAATTCCAGCGAGGTCAGGCCGGTAGCGCGCACGTCCACCAGCACGAACATGCCGGCATCGGGCTTGAGCACGGAAATCGCATCACAGCCCGACAGCCCCGCCACCACCAGGTCACGACGGTGCCGATAGATATCACGCATGCCGTGGCTGACTTCGTCGTGAGCCTGCACGGCCTTGAGCGCGGCTTCCATGCAGAAGCCCGGCAAGCCGTAGAGCATGCTCAACACCAGGTTTTCGGCATGGGCCACCAACCCGGGATCAGCAACGATCCAGCCGATGCGCCAGCCGGTCATGGCGTGGGACTTGGACAGGCTGCCGATCACCACGCAGCGTTCGGCCATGCCCGGCAACGCCGCCAAGCTCAAGTGATCGCGCTCGAAGGTCAGGCTTTCATAGACTTCATCGACCACCACCCAGAGGTCATGGGCGATGGCCAGGTCGGCGATGGTCTGCAGTTCTTCGCGGTTGAGCACCACGCCGGTGGGATTGTTCGGGTTGGAGAGGAAAATCGCCTTGGTGCGGTTGGTGATGGCCTTGGCGAGGACGGCGGCGTCGAGGCGGAAATCATCATCCGCCGAGCACGGCACCCGCACCAAAGTGGCGCCGGAGGCCTTGAGGGTCGCCTCGTAGGTCACGTACATCGGATCGAGGGCAATCACCTCGTCGCCGGCGCTGAGCAGGCACATCGAAGCGGTGAACAAGGCGTTCTGCGCCCCGGCCACGGTGATCACGTTTTCAGCTTGCAGTTCACGACCGAGGAGTTTGGAGTAACGCCCGGCGATGGCGTCGCGCAGCGCCTTGCGGCCAGCGATTTCGGTGTAGTGGGTGTCACCTTCGCGCAGCGCTTCGATGGCGGCATCGGTGATGAAGTCGGGTGTCGGGAAATCCGGATCGCCGACACTGAGAATGATCACATCCTCACCGCGTCGTCGCGCATCGAAAGCCGCGTAGTGAATATCCCAGGCCGCTACGCCTTGTCCTGAGATCCGCTCAACAAAGGGTGAAAACCGCATGCCAGTGCCTCGTTCAAAAAGAAGAAACGCAAGCCCGCAACCAGCCGGGAGAGTAGGTGGAAAAGAACATAATCCAAGCTGAACACTCGTTCAACAGAAAAGTGATGAAGGTGCGCGTTTAGCGTAAACAGGTCGTTTTTAATGCATTGGCGCCGTTTTTGCGTGGAGGCTCGCGCAAACCCTCCGGGCGGCGTTTGGGCGGCTATGCTGCTGTGATATTCCCTGGCCGGAACCACGCAATGCCCTCATCCGCCCGTCCCTTGCCGCTGTTTACCGCGCTCGCCCTCGTCCTGTCTCTGGACGGATGCGTACGCTTGGGGCCGGATTTTCAGCCGCCCGCAGAGCCCTGGGTCGATCACTGGAATTCGCCGCACCTGGAACAGGCCAGCCAGCGGGAACTGCAACCGGACATCCGCCAGTGGTGGGAGATTTTTGCCGACCCGACCCTGGACCAGTTGATCGCCGAAGCTGACGCCAACAACTCCAGCCTGAAGATCGCCGGCCTGCGGGTCATGGAGGCCCGGGCGCAACTGGGCATCGCCGAAAGCGGCCATTATCCGCAGCTGCAACAGCTCAGCGCCGACAGCGTGTATGTGCACCGTGACCAATCTGGCGGTCGTAACCCGGTCGACAGCCGTTTCTGGCAGCACAGCGCTGGCTTCGATGTGGGTTGGGAACTGGATTTCTGGGGACGTTTCAGCCGCGCCATCGAGGCCTCCGACGCCAGCTATTTCGCCGCCGAGGCCAATTACGAGGACGCCCTGGTGCTCCTGCGGGCGCAGGTCGCCGACAACTACTTTGCCCTGCGTACAACCCAGGCCCGCTTGCGAGTGGCCGAGGAGAACGCCCGCCAGCAGGAGCGCAATTACGAGATCACCGAAAAGCTTTTCAAGAGCGGCCAGACCGCCGAACTCGACCTGCAACAAGCCAAGACCCAATACCTGGGCACCCTGAGCAGCATTCCCGGCCTGCAGGATCAGCTGGTGCGCCTGCGCAATGCCCTGGCGATCCTGATCGGTCAGCCGCCGGGAGAATTGCCGCTGGTGGTGGAGAACAACAGCCTGATTCCGCTGGTGGACCGCGTGGTGCTGCAGGACGTCCCAGCCAAGCTGCTGCTGCGCCGCCCCGACGTGCGCGCCGCCGAATTGAACGTCGCCGCGCAGTCAGCGCTGGTGGGCGTGGCCGAGACCGATCTCTACCCGTCCCTGAGTCTGCTGGGCAGCATCGTCTGGTCCACCGACACCCTAAGCGGCAGTTCCCGCAGCCTCGACCTGATCGGCGGGCCAAGCCTGCGCTGGAACGTGTTCGATTACGGACGCATCACCAACAACGTGCGGGTCCAGGATGCGCGCCTGCAACAATTGATCGAGGCGTATCGCGACAAGGTGCGCCAGGCCGCGCGTGAGGCGGACGACGCCGCCAACGGCCTGACTCAGGCCTTGCAGCGCGAACGCATCCTGCGCGAGGCCGAAGGCGCGGCGAAGCGTTCACTGGAACTGGCCAACACCCTGTATCGCGAGGGTTACTCGGACTTTCAACGGGTGCTCGATGCCCAGCGCGCGCTGCTCGATACCCAGGACAGTTACCTGGTCAGTCGCAGCGACGCGGTCAGTAACGTGATTGCCCTGTACCGCGCCCTGGGCGGTGGCTGGTACAGCGCCCAGGCCAGGATCGACCCGGCCACGCGCAAGCAGATGGAACAACGCACCGACTGGGGCGACCTGCTGTCCGAGCCGCAACCCGCCTCCTCTTATCCCAATCCGGTAACCCCCCATGACTGACGCCGCGCCTCCCGCCACCGACGCCCCGCCACCCGCCGATCCGACGAAGAAAGGCGTGAAATGGGTGCTGCTGCTGATCGTCCTGAGCCTTGCCTGGTATCTGCTGGCGGATCGCTTCACGCCCTACACGCAACAGGCCCGGGTCGGCGCCTTCGTGATTCCGGTGGCGGCGGAAGTCGCAGGCCGGGTGATCCGCGTCAACGTGCGCAACAACCAGGACGTCAAGGCTGGCGATGTGATCTTCGAGGTCGATCCGCAGCCCTATCAAATCGCCGTCGACCGGGCCAAGGCCGATCTGGAGTCCACCCGCCGGCAGATCGGCGCGAGCACCGCCGGTATCGCTTCGGCCCAGGCCAGCTTGCGGGCGGCCCAGGCCAACGAGCTCAAGGCGCGGCAGGACAATCAGCGCCTTGAAGGCCTGTATCGCCAGGACCCCGGCACCGTGTCCGTGCGTCTGCTTGAAGTGTCCCGGGCCAACCGCGAGGCGGCGGTCAGCCAGGTCGCTGCCGCCCGCGCCGAAGTCCAAAGGGCCCGAGAACAGGAAGGCGGCAGCGAGGAAGACAACGCCCAGTTGCGCAGCGCCGCCACCGCTCTGTCGAAAGCCGAGCTGGATCTGTCCAACACCCAGGTGCGCGCCCGCTCGGCCGGGCTGATCACTGACCTGCGCACCGACGTCGGCCAGTTCGCCGCCGCCGGTAACCCGGTGATGACCCTGATCGCGATCCATGACGTGTGGATCAGCGCCGACATGACCGAGAACAACCTGGGGCTGGTCAAACCCGACACGCCGGTGCGGATCGTGCTCGATGCGCTGCCCGGCGAGGTGTTCGTCGGCCGTGTTCGCAGCGTCGGTTACGGTGTCAGCGTCGGCCAACCGACCGCCCCCGGTAGCCTGCCCACGGTGCAGAACAGCCGCGACTGGCTGCGCCCCGCCCAGCGATTCCCGGTGATCATCGAGTTTTCCCCCGAGGCGCTGAGTTCACTCAAGGACAACCGCTCGATCCGCGCTGGCGGCCAGGCCGAGGTGATGGCCTTTCCTGACGAGGGCAATTGGTTGAACCCGTTGGGACGGATTTTCCTCGGGCTGATGAGCTGGCTGTCGTATGCCTACTGAGCGCTCACCGAGGTCCCAGCGCGCGGCGCGCCTGGCATTTGGCACGGCGCTGTGCCTGGCAGCCAGTTATGGGCTGGCGTTGCCGATTCCGTTTCTGGCGCCGGTGTTGTGTACGTTGTTGCTGATATCCGTCAATCGCCCCCTGTCCTTCAAGGCGGCCATCGGCCTCGGGCTGGCGGCGATGCTCACCACCGGTGTCGGCCTGCTGCTGATTCCGCTGCTGCGTTATTTCGGGTTCAGCGGCGTGATGCTGATCGGGCTTTGTCTGTTCGCGGTGTTCGGGTTTGGCTTGAGGGGCGGCAATAATCTGATCGTCACGCTTTTGGTGATCGGTCTGACCATGATTTCTTCGGCGGGCTTTGCCGATTTTGATCTGGCGCTGACGGTGATCAAGGCATTGGTGGCGGGGTTGCTGCTGGCGATCATGATGGGTGTGATCGCCCATGGCGTGTTCCCGGAGCCGGCCAACGCCCCGACCCCGCCCGCTCCCGCGCCACTGCCCGAGAACGAAGTGCACCGGGTGGCGTTGCGCGCAACATTGATCGTGATCCCGGCGTTTCTGTTGGCGCTGATCGATCCGGCCAGCTACCTGCCGATCGTGCTCAAGGCGGTGAACCTGGGGCAGCAGAGTTCCACCACTTCGGCCCGCAGCGCCGGTCGCGAACTGGTCGGTTCGACGCTGCTCGGCGGTCTGCTGGCGATCCTGTTCTGGTGTGCGCTGAGCCTGTTCGTGCACCTGTGGATGTACTTTCTGTGGATGCTGCTGTTCGGCCTGATCCTGGCCCGCAAGCTCTACGGCCTGAGCCCCGGCCGCTGGAGCCCCGGTTTCTGGATGAACACCCTGATCACCCTGATCATCCTGCTGGGGCAGTCGGTGCAGGACAGCGCGGCGGGCAAGGACGTCTACACCGCGTTTGCGGTACGGATGGCGCTGTTCATTGCGGTGACCTTGTATGCGTGCGTGATGGTGCATGTGCTAGAGCAGCACCAAAATCCGAAGCCACAACCTCTCCTGTAGGAGCGAGCATGCTCGCGATGGAAGCCCATACACCGCGGGGCATCAGAACGCCCGCGTCATCGTTGACGACCATCGCGAGCATGCTCGCTCCTACAGGGGACGGTTTTTCAGGGGTTGACCTGGTAGCCCTTGCCTTGCAGGCAACTGGTATACGCCGTCGAGGTATTGGCCGCATTGGTCTTGTTCTGCTGCCGGCGTTCCTGACGCTGGCGCGAGCCGCCCACCACAGCGCCAGCCGCAGCCGTCTGCTTGGCCCGGTCCTGGCGATAGTCCTGCTGCCGGTCGCTATCCACACGATCATAAATTTCATCGTGTTGATTGCCGCGTATCTGAGCAGCGGTCGCCCCGGCGGCGGCACCGGCCACGACGCCCTTGACCCGGCCACCCGAAGGCGTGGAAGTCGAAGCCGTCTGACTGGCGGCGATGTTATTGCACTCGGAAATATCGGCTTGAGTCTGCTGCGAAGTCTGGCCCTTGAGCGGCACCACCGATTGGGCCCATCCCTGGGCGCTCAGAACCGACAAAACCAGGCACAGGCCGACGGGCGGAAACCTTTTCATGATGTCCTCCGAAATGAGCGTGATACACCCTGAAACAGTGTAGTTCAGCCCTCCTCCCGGACCTCCATCACCAGGCTGTTTCCGACCCGACGCACCGGCACCGTCTCCAGCGTCGCGCCCTTGCACGGCCCATCCACGCAATGCCCGTCCTCGAAACGGAACATCGCGCTGTGATGGGCGCACATCAGCACTTTGCCGCGATAGGTGCAGAACTCCTGCGGGCGAAAGTCCAGCGGCACGGAAAAATGCGGGCAACGGTTGATGTACACCCACGCCTGCTCGCCCTGGCGCACCGCCACCAACCCGGCGGGATGCAACTGCTGGTGTTGCGGCAGACCCAGGGCGCCGCCGTCGGCGATGTCGTCCAGTTGGCACAGGGTAATCGTGCTCATGGTCAGCCACGCATTTCCGGGTTGCCCAGGCTCCAGTTCCACGGCCGGATCTGGATATTGGCGAACAATCCGGCCTGAACGTACGGGTCGTCCTGAAGAAAGGCTTCCACCTCCGGCAGGCTGCCGGCCTCGAGCACCAGCAAGGTGCCGTTCATCGCCACACCGGCATCGTCCAGGGTCGGGCCACCGAAGCGCACCACCACCCGATGGCTGTCATTGGCGCGCAAATGCGCCTGATGACTGGGGCGCAGACGCTGGCGCAGGCTCAACGAATCCGGGTGGTCGGTGGCGAATACCGCAAAGTACTGACCCATGACTCACGCCTTTTCCATGACGAATTCGTAGCACGCACGCTTGAACGGCAACGCCATGCCCAACCGGGCGGACACCTCGTCATGGCTGGCCCGGTCCTCATAGATCACCTGCAACGATTGCTTCACACCAAACACCGCGTCCGACGCCAGATACGGGTCATCGTGGTTGAACAGGTGCGTGACCAGCTTGCGATAGCCCGGCACATCGATCATGAAATGCAGGTGCGCCGGGCGCCAGGCATGCCGGTTGGCCGCATCGAGCATGCGCCCCACCGGGCCGTCGGTGGGTATCGGGTAGGCCACCGGGACAATCGTGCGGATGGCGAAGCAGCCGTCGGCATCGGTGCGATAACGCCCGCGCAGGTTGCCGAACGGCTGTTCGGTGTCCTGGCCGGAGTACATGCCGTTCTCGGCGGTCTGCCAGACGTCGAGCACCGCGCCGGCCAGGGCGTTGCCGTTGACGTCCACCACCCGCCCGCGTACCAGCGCCGTTTCGCCCGGGGTAAAGGCCATGTTTTCGCCGAATTCGCGATCCGGCATGCCGTCGATGTAGAACGGCCCGAACACCGTGGTTTCGGTGGCCGTGGCGCTATGGCGATGGTTGATCGCATCGACCAGCATCGATACGCCCAGCGTATCGGACAGCAGGATGAATTCCTGGCGCACCAGGCCATCGCACTTGTGGCCGGTATCGGTCAGGAAGCGGATGCCTTCGAACCACTCCTGCTCGGTCAGCTCAACTTCGCTGACGAACGCATGCAGATGCCGGGTCAGGCTCTGCATGATCTGTTTGTAGCGCGCATTCCGCGCGCCATCGAAGCTGTTCACGGCTTGCTCGGAAATCAGCGCTTCGATGGCTTTGTCTTGATCGGTCATTGTTGTTATTCCGATGAACGTGGTGAGTGCGTCAGGCCGGCGCCTGACCCTTCAACGCGCGGTTGAGCAGTGCCTCGATCGGCGCCTGCTCGAACGGCCGCGGATTGTAGTACGGGCTGGCGCAGGCGATTTGCGCCGCTTCGGCCGGGCCGTTTGCAGGAAAACCAATATCCTCCAGTGCCAGGGGAATGCCCAGCTTCTGGTTCAGCGCATACAGCAAGGCGCCAACTTCACTGGCCTCGCTGCCGCCCAGCGCTCGCGCCGCCCGCTGCAAGGGGCCGGTCGCCGCCTCGCGGTTGTAATGCGCGGCGTGGGGCAAGACGATCGCGTGGGCCTGGGCATGGGGCAGATTGAAGGTGCCGCCCAGGGTGTGGCACAGCTTGTGGTGCAAGGCCATGCCCACCGAACCCAGGCAGATACCCGCCAGCCAGGCGCCGTACAGCGCCTGGGCGCGAGCGTCCGGGTCTTCGGGATTGGCGACCACGCCCGGCAACGACTGCGCCAGCGAACGGATCGACTCTTCGGCCATGAAGCCGATGATCGGGTTGGCGTCCTGGGCGTAAAGCGCTTCGACCGCATGGGCCATGGCGTTCATGCCCGAACAGGCGGAAATCTGCGCCGGCAGGGTCAGGGTCAGTTGCGGGTCGTAGATCACTGTCCTGGGCAGAACCCGTGGATCGCGTCCGGTTTTCTTCAGGCGGTTCTCGGTCAGGCCATAGATCGGGGTCATTTCCGAACCGGCGTAGGTAGTCGGCACCGCCACGATCGGCAGGCCGGAATCCATGGCAATCGCCTTGCCCAGGCCGATGGTCGAACCGCCGCCGATGGCCACGCAGCAATCGGCATCCAGCCGCGCGGCTTCCACCCGGGCTGCTTGCGCCACTTCCAGTGGCACGTGCATCACCGCCTTGGGATAGATGCCCGCCGCACGCTCACCCAGCAAGGCCGCGACCTGCTCGCCCAGGCCCTGTTGCTCCGGGGTGGTGAGGACCAGCGCACGCCGCGCGCCCAGGCGCTCGATCTCTTCGGCCAGCGCCGACAGCTTGCCCCAGCCGAACACCACGCGGGTCGGCAGGCTCTGGTAGATAAACGGATTCATGGCAGACCTCAGCGCTTGAAGTGCGGCGGGATGTTGGCGTCGACGTTGACCCACACCGAGCGGGCCTCGGTGTAATCGTGGATCGCTTCAAAGCCCATTTCGCGCCCGTAGCCGGACTGGCCGACGCCACCAAACGGGCTGCCGGGGCTGACGCGCTTGTAGCAGTTGATCCAGCACATGCCGGCGTGAATGGCATTGGCCATTTTGTGCGCGCGAGTCAGGTTCTGCGTCCACAGTCCGCTGCCCAGGCCGTACTCGGTGCTGTTGGCAATCGCCAGGGCTTCTTCGTCGGTGCTGAAACGCACCACGGTGACGAACGGGCCGAAGACTTCTTCCTGGCAGACGCGATCCTCAGGCTTGGCTTCGACAATGGTCGGTTCGACGTAGAAACCGTTGGCCAGGGCCTTGTCGTCCGGGGCCTTGCCGCCGGCGAGGATCTTGCCGCCCTGCTCGATGGCGATATCGATGTAGGCCATCACGCGATCGCGGTGCAGCGCCGAGGTCAGCGGGCCCATTTCGGTCTCGGGGTTCATCGGGTCACCCAGGCGAATTGACTTGGCCAGCGGGATGAAACGCTCGAGGAATTTGTCGGCGATGTCCTTGTGCAGGATCAGCCTGGAACCTGCGATGCAGGCCTGGCCCTGATTATGGAAGATCGCCCAGGCGGCGCCGTTGACCGCCGCATCGAGGTTGGCGTCCTCGAAGACGATGTTGGCGCCCTTGCCGCCCAGTTCCAGCTGGATGCGCTTGAGATTGCTCTTCGATGCCTCGACGATGCGCCGCCCGGTTGCGGTAGAACCGGTGAAGGCGATCTTGCCCACGTCCAGGTGTTCGGCCAGCGCCTGGCCCGCGGTGTGGCCGTAACCCGGCACCACGTTGACCACGCCTTTGGGGAAGCCGACTTCGGTCATCAGCTCGGCGATGCGCAGGGTCGACAACGGGGTGATTTCCGAAGGCTTGATGACGATGGTGTTGCCCGCCGCCAGGGCCGGGCCCATTTTCCAGCTGGTGAACATCAGCGGGAAATTCCACGGCACGATCTGCGCCACCACGCCGATCGGCTTGCGCTGTACGTAGTTGAGGAAGCCCGCTTCCACCGGAATCACCGAGCCCTCGATCTTGTCGGCCATGCCGCCGAAATAGCGGAAACAGGCGGCGGTGCGCGGCACATCGAGGCCACGGGAGTCGCGGATCGGGTGGCCGGTGTCCAGAGATTCGAGGCGGGCCAGCTCTTCGCCGCATTCTTCGATCTTGTCCGCCAGTTTCAGCAGCAGGCGCCCGCGTTCGGCAGCACCCAGTGCCGACCACGCCGGAAACGCGCGCTTGGCGGCGGCGACGGCCAAATCGACGTCGGCGGCTTCGGCGGCGGCGATGCGGGTGATCAACGAGCCGTCATGGGGCGAGACCACGTCGATGGTGCCGCCAGCGACCGCATCCACGAAGCGGCCATCGATATAGAGCTGATTTTGCATAATGGTTTCCTCGCACCGCGCCTGTTGCGCAGTGTCTTTCGACGTGATTGCTGTGCGTTTTGCCCGCGTAAACGGGCAAGGCGCGAATGCTTAGAACTCGATTGGATAAGGCTTCAGCTCGCCGCTTTCGTAACGTTGCGGCAGGTTCGGCGTGGCGTTTTCCCAGACCATCAGCATCGAACGCTTGGTCGAGTAACCCTGGTGACGAATGTCGGCGGGCATGGCGCAGATGTCGCCAGCACGCATGGTGATGCGTGCGCGCGGATTGCCGTCATCCTTGTCGCCCACGTCCCAGATGATTTCGTCGGACAGCTGCAAAAACCACTCGATGCGGTCGTTGCCGTGGAACACCGGCAGGATGAATTCTTCGGTGGTCGGGCAGAACAGGCTGGCCTTGCACACCGAGGTCACCGACGGGTTCCAGGTCACGTCCGAACGCGACAGGTACTTGAACAGGCTGAAGGCATGCAGTTGGCCTTCGAAACCTTCGGCTGGGTGGACTTCCGGTTCTTCCTGGGACACGTCGATGAACTGGCGGTTGACTGGCAGGTCGTTGCGCAGCGGCGAGTCATCCGGCAGGCCTGGCATGCGCTTGGTGGCGATGCGGAAGCGTTCGATGGCTTCGATGTTGTCGCCGTTCTTGCGACCGAAGGCGCTGCCGGTTTCTTCGGGGGCTGCGAACGGGTCGAAAGTGGCGTTGGTCCAGTCCCGCAGGATGGCCTTGAAGGTGGCCATGATCAGCGGCGTTTCGAAGTTTTCGGTGTAGTTGACCCCTGCTTCCTTGAGGGTGCCGTTGAAGGTGCCGGCGTACAGATCGACCTTGCCGTAGTAGTTGCGGGTGCCGATGACGTGGTCGAAGTTGACCCAGCCGTAGAAGAAGCCCCAGGCCACGTCGCGCATCATGGCGCGCAGGAAAGCATCGACCGGGATCAGGTGCGAGCGGGTCTGGCCCTTGGCCGGCCAGGTGATACGGGCGAAATACTCATCGCGCGAAAGCTCGAAGGCGCCGAGTTTGAATGAGCGATAACCGGTGACGGCATGGGGCACACTGGCCTGGACTTCGTCGTCGGCAAACAGAGCGGTTTCAGCAGCGGTTTCAAGCATGGCCATGGCGGGATTCCTTTTGTTGTTGTGGGGTGGACGGTCGGTGGCGGGTCACTTCAGGCAGATGTCTGCCCACTTCTCGACCGACAACGGGCCCTTGATGGTCTGTTGCAGAATCACGCCCGGGCGGCTGGCTTCGAAGCGATACGCGGTGCCGACCGGCAGCAGGCACTGATGGCCGCGCTTGAGCAACACGTAGCCCATGGGCTTGCCTGCTGGCATGTCACCCGCCGCGTGTGTGCCTTCGCCGTCCTTGAGCGGCGCATCGAGCTTGAGGAAATCGACCCGTACTTCACCGTCCATGACGATGGCGAACTCGTCGTGGGCGCAGGTATACCAGGGCGACTGGCCTTCGGCACGCAGGGTTTCGATGACGTAACCCAGGTTGTAGCCGACGACGACTTTCTCGTAAGGAAGGGATTTGTCCGCCACTTCGAAGATGTTCGAAAAGGCGTAATGGCTGGCCTGGCCGCTGACGATTTCAACCGAGCCCTTGCTGTAATTGTCCAGCGAGCCGAAGACTGTTTCAATTGCTGCGCTACTCATGGTTCTCACCGTTTTGTTGTTTTAGTAACAGTGAGCAAACAGTACGACGCGACAGGTCCGGTAACAATTAGCTGGTGGACGACAACAGTGTTTGCAAAACGCGAACACTGAAACGCGATCCCCTGTAGGAGCGAGCTTGCTCGCGATGGAGCCCCACACACCGCGGGGCATCAGGTAGCCCGCGTCATCGTTGACGATCATCGCGGGCAAGCCCGCTCCCACAGGGATTTGTGCCGCACCGCAGATCCACTGTAGGAGCGAGCATGCTCGCGATGGAGGCACAGACACCGCGGGGCGTCAGGCTCCCAACGTCATCGTTGACGACCATCGCGAGCAAGCTCGCTCCTACAGGGTGGTGGGGTTTCAGCGGATCCAGCCGCGCTCCAGCAACGGCACGTCCCAGCAGGGTTCGGCACCGAAATTGTCCACCAGGAAATCGATCAGGGTCCGCACCTTCAAGGCCCGGCGCTGGGTGGCGGGGTATACCGCGGAGAAACTGAACGACGACAACAGATAATCCGACAGCACCGGTATCAGCCGGCCACTGAGCAGATCCTCACTCGCGACCAACGTCGGCAGGCAGACAATCCCCACCCCGGTCTGGGCGTAATCGCGCAGCAGGTGCACGGAATTTGAGCGCACCTGCCCCGGCAGGCTCAGTTCGACCTGTTCGTCCCCACGATTGAAAACCCAGCGATTGCGCGACGGATACCCCTCGTACAGGGCGATTTTGTGTTGCAGCAATTGCTGGGGATGGGTCGGGACGCCGAACTCGCTGGCGTAATCCGGGGACATGCAGAACAGCCGGCGCACTGTGAACAGCTTGCGTTCGATCAGAGTTTCGGCCATGGGCGGGAACATCTGAAACGCCACGTCGAAGCCTTCTTCGATGGGGTCCACCACCCGGTCGTTGACGATCACATCGACCTCGATGTCCGGGTACAGCCGGGTGAACTCGGCAAGGAGGTGACCGAAATGGCTGATGGCGAAACCCGGCAGCATCTGCACCCGCAGCTTGCCGGTGGGCTTGGCCCGCAGCTCGCGCATGTGTTCGGTCAGGGAATTGAACCCGGCGACCATGTCCGCGCACTCCTTGTAATACGTCTCCCCCACCTCTGAGAGCCGCACATGGCGGGTGCTGCGGTGGAACAGCGGCGCGTTGATGAATTGTTCCAGTTGCTGGATGCGGTGGGTGATCACCGAACGGGTCACGCCCAATTGCTGGGCCGCCTTGGCGAAGTTGCCGGTCTCGGCCACCCGCACGAAGGCTTCGACACTGAGTAAACGATCCATGGGGGCAGGTTCTCTGGAGGCTTTTTATTGTTGGCGTATGGCGAGGTTAGCCTTTCGCCGACCTGCGCTCCATACCTCTGTGGGAGCGAGCCTGCTCGCGATGGTCGTCAACGATGACGCGGGTTCCCTGACACCCCGCGATCGCGAGCAAGCTCGCTCCTACATGCTGCCTGTGGCGCGGCAAAAATCCATGTACACCGCAGATCCCTGTGGGAGCGGGCTTGCCCGCGATGGCGTCAGCTCAGCCAGCATCCATGCTGAATATGCCGGCCTCTTCGCGGGCAAGCCCGCTCCCACAGGGATTTGCGGTGTCTAGCCGAATTTTGGCCTACAGGTCCTGGTGCCCCTTCAGACGTCGCTGCATCGGAAACACCTGCCAGCCGAATCGCTCGCTGATCAATCCCCACACCCCCTGCGGGGCCTTGAGCATCATCACCACCGCGACCACGCCGAGGATGATCATGTACACCGCGCCGTACTGCGCCAGACAACCGCGCAGCACGAAGTAGATCAGCGTGCCGATCAAGGGCCCTTCCAGGGTGCCGATGCCGCCGATGATCACAATGAAGATCACCACCGCCGTCCAGTCCTGCAGGCTGAACGCTGCGTCCGGCGAAATCCGCAGTTTCTGCAGGAAGATCAGCGCCCCGACGACACCCGTACACCCGGCGGCCAGCACATAGACCATCAACTTGGTGCGGAAGGTATCCACGCCCAGGCTACCCGAGGCTGGCTCCGAATCGCGGATCGACGCCAGCGCCAGCCCCTGCCGCGAGCGCAGAAGGAAGAACACCACCGCCATGGCACCAATGGCAATGGCCAGGGCGGTGAAGTAGATCAGGGTTTCGCGCCCGTCCCGGTCATTGCCGATCTGCCGCACGATCGCCGCCGGCAGACTTTGCCCCGATCCGCCGCCCAGGCTGCTCATCTGCGCCAAACCCAGGCGGAACACCTCCGCCACCACCCAAGTGCCGATCGCGAAATAGGCCCCGCGCAGGCGAAACACCACCAGCGCAGTGGGAATCGCCAGCACCGCCACCAGCACCCCCGAGAGCAAAACCGCGAACAATGGCGGCACCCCGAACTGAGTCGCCAGCATGAACAGCAGATAACCACCCAAACCGACAAAAGCCTGCTGCCCCACCGACACCATGCCGGCGTAACCCGCCAACAGATTCCACATTTGCGCCAGGGCCAGGTAATAGGCGAACTCCACCACCAACCGCAGGCTGGCGCGATCAGCCCACAGCGGTGCACTCGACAACACCAACACACAGAGCCCCAGCAGGGCCAGGCCAATGGTGCTGCTGGTGGTCGAGCGCTGTACGCGATAAACCGGCGCGGGATTGTTCAAGGCATTCATCAGTCGACACTCCGGGGAAACAGGCCACGCGGACGCACGACCAGGATCAGCAGAAACACAAGATGACCGGCGAGGATCTGCCAGCCGGGATCGATCTTCGCCCCCAGGGTTTGCGCGACGCCGAGGATCACCCCGCCCGCCAGCGTGCCCCACAGGCTGCCCAAGCCGCCGATGATCACCGCCTCGAAGCCGTACAACAGCCTCGCCGGCCCCACGGTGGGATCGAAGCTGGTGCGGATCGCCAGGAACACCCCGGCAATCGACACCACAGCCATCGCCAGCGCCATGGCCAGGCCGAAGATGTGCGCGTTGTTCACGCCCATCAGCCGCGCGGTATGCTGGTCATCGGAGGTGGCGCGGAACGCCCGCCCCAGAGAGGTCTTGTAGAACAGCAGTTGCAGGCCGCCGATGATCAGCAAGGCACTGCCGAACACGATCAGCGGCATCACCCCGACGCTCAGGCTGCCGATACCGACGCTGGCCACCTCAAGCTCACCTTGGGACAGCTTCTGGCTGTCGGCGCTGAAAAATTCCAGCAGCACGTTCTGCACGATGATCGACAGACCGAAGGTCACCAGCAGCGGCGGCAGGATGTCGCTACCCAATGTGCGGTTGAGCAACAGCCGTTGCAGCAGGTAACCGAAGACAAACATCAGCGGCACTACCATCAGCAAACTGGCCAGCGGGCTGAACCCCAGATGGTTGACCACCACCAGCGCCAGGTACGACGCCAGCACGATGAAGTCGCCATGGGCGATGTTGACCAGGCGCATGATGCCGAACATCAGCGACAGGCCCACCGCGAACATCGCGTACAGGCCACCGAGCAATACGCCTTGAAGCAAAGTATTGAGCCATTCCATCACTAGATCCCGAAATACGCGGCTTTGATTTGTGCCTTGTCCGCATCCCCTGGCCGCCCGGTCAGGGACACCCGCCCTTCCTGGAAGCAATAGAAACGGTCACTCACACTCAACGCCTGATTGATGTCCTGTTCGACGAGAATCACCGTGGTGCCGTCGGCCTTGATCGAAGGCAGCGCGGCATAGATGTCCTTGATGGTGGTCGGTGCCAGGCCGAGGCTGATTTCGTCGCACAGCAGCAACTGCGGGTTGGCCATCAGCCCGCGCCCGATCGCGACCATCTGCTGCTGCCCGCCGGACAGTGCCGTGCCAGGACGCTTGCGCAGTTTTTCCAGCACCGGGAACAGCTGGTAAATCCGCTTCAGGGTCCAGGGCCCCGGGCGTTTGCTGTAGGCGCCGATCAGCAGGTTTTCCTCGACGCTGAGCGAAGGAAACAGCTTTCGACCCTCGGGCACCAGGGCGATGCCCTGCTCCAGCACCCGGTTGGCCGGCATGTCGCCGATGGCCTGGCCGTTGAAACGAATGGCACCTGGCTGGTTGCTGATCAACCCGGCCAGCGAGCGCAGGAAGGTCGATTTGCCCGCGCCGTTGGAGCCGATGATCGCCACGGTCTCGCCGGCTTCCAGGTTCAGGCTGATGTCGAACAGCGCCTGGAAGTCGCCGTAGCCGGCGCAGAGTTTGTCGATAGACAGAAGACTTGTGGTCATGGCGTCAGCTCCCGATGCCCATGTAGATGTCCTGGACCCTGGGGTCGGACATGACGCTATGGGGTTCGCCTTCGGCCAGCTTGGCGCCGAAGTTGATCACCGTCAGACGACTGACCACCGCCAGCAAGGCGTGCACGATGTGTTCGATCCAGATGATGGCCACGCCCGACTTGTGAATGCCCTGGATGGTCTCCACCAGCGCCAGGCATTCCGGTTCCGTCAGGCCGCCGGCGATTTCGTCGAGCAACAGCAGGCGTGGTTGGGTCGACAGCGCCCGGGCCATTTCCAGGCGCTTGCGGTCGAGCAGCGTCAGGGAACCGGCCAGCACGTTGGCCTTGCGCATCAGCCCGGTCAGTTCCAGGGTCTGCGCACACCAATGGCTGGCTTCCTTGTCGCCCAGACGCGCGCCGAAGGTCGCCCCCACCAGCAGGTTCTCGAACACGGTCATTTTCACGAACGGATGCGGGATCTGGTGGGAGCGGCCGATGCCTTGCTGGCAGCGCTTGAACACCGGCTCGCGGGTGACGTCGCGGCCTTCGAAACGAATGCTGCCCTGATCCGCCGCCACGCCACCGGCGATAAGGTTGAACAGCGTGCTTTTACCCGCGCCGTTGGGGCCGATGATGCCCAGGGCTTCCCCCGGTTGCAGGTCCAGGCTCATGGCGTCCGTGACCTTCACCGAGCCGTAGCTCTTGTGCACATCGCTCATTTGCAGAAGTGGTTGTTGCATGGTGCACCTGTGTCCCGTTGCCCGCTCAATAGGTAATCGCCTGCATCTCACCACCCAACGGAATAGCCGGGGCACTGGCATTGCTGGTGATCACCAGGTCGTATTTGTTGTCGCTGCCCAGGCGCCACTGGCCGCTGACCAGTGGCGTCTTGGCGACGTTCTTCACCGGTCCGCCGTTCCAGTTGATCGGCCCGACCACGGTGTTGAGGTTGGTCTTGAGCAAGGCATCGCGTACCGCATGGGCGTTGCCCACCTCTTCGGTGCGCTTGAGGATGTCCACCGCCAGCTCGAACAGCGCATGCACGAAGCCCAAAGGCTGAGTCCATTGCTTGCCGGTGGCCTGGGTGAAGCCCTGGGCGAGCTGGCCGGCGCTGGCACCGGTCAACGACGAACTGAACGGGTGCGTCGGGCTCCACCAGATTTCCGTCGACAGGTTGTTGCCGGCCTTGCCCAGCGCCTCGACCGCCGTGGGGAACAGCAGCGCCTTGCCCACCGACACCGCTTTTGGCTTGAAGCCCTGCTGGCGCGCCTGGGTCCAGAAGGTGCTGAGATCCGGCGGGATCACCACACCGGTGACCACTTCGACCTCGGCCTTTTTGAAGGCGGCAATCTGTGCGGAGAAATCATCGGTCAGGCTCTGGAAGCGACCGGGGTCGACCAGCTGGAAACCCTTCTGCGCCAGCACCGGTGGGAAGCCGAGTTTCTGATCGCCCCAGGCGTTGCCGTCGCCATCGTTGGGGAACAGGCCGCCGACCACCTTGTTGGACGGCATCGCACCCCACATTGAGGTGTAAGCGCCGATCACATCTTCAAGGCCCCAGAAGAAATGGTAAGTCCACTCGAACCCCTGGTCCGGCTTGCCGCCACGAGTGAAGAACCACGGCTGCCACGGCGCGACCGTGGAGATGCACGGGATCTCGTTGATCTCGCACTGGTCGGACACCGGGTTGGTGGTTTCCGGGGTCGAGGACACCAGCATCAGGTCGACCTGGTCCGACAGGATCAGCTCGCTCGCCACCTCCGCCGCGCGGTTGGGGTTGGACTGGCTGTCCTTGACGATCACTTCCAGGCGATAGGCCTTGCCACCGATGTCGATGGAGTTCTTCAGCACCTGCTTGAGGGATTCGATGATGTAGTTGTCTGCCGCGGCAAACGGTGCCAGCGGACCGGTCTGCGGGCTGACGTAGCCGAGCTTGATCACCCGCTCGCCGCCGATGGCGAATTTGAACGGCATGCTCGCCAGCGCCACGCCTCCAGCGGCGACACCGGTGCCACGCAGGAATGCGCGACGGGAGAAATCGCGGCCAAACAGGTTTTTATCGTTGTTGTCGGTCATGTAAATACTCCAAAAGCCTGGACGAACGGGGTCGCCACGCGTGGCCGGGCCAGCACGCAGGGTCAGGGGTAATCGGGGGAAATCGGTTAGAAGAACAGCGTGACGTCGAAGGACGCGACCACCTGCGAGTCCTTCTCGCCGTCGGCGTAGGCATCGCGACCGGGGCCGGAGTGGATGTCGTAACGCAGTTCCGGACGCAGGCGAACGTTGGGTGTCGGGGTCCAGGCCAGGTTGGTGGTGACACCGTAGAAACCGCCCCAAGTCGGATCGGGGATGCCGGTGTTCGGGTCGATGTTGGCCATCATCACGTGCACCGGTGCGTCGGTGTAGAACCACTCGGCGCGGCTATTCCACATCAGGTTTTCGCTGAGCTTGTGGTACCAGTTGAGGTTAGTGCCGTACCAGGTGCCGTCGTTCTTGTTGGCGAAGCCGGCGAAGGCGCCGTCCTTTTGCTTGCCGTAGTTCAATTCCAGGGCCACGCGGTTGTTCGGGTCGAGCACTTGCGACAGGGTTAGGTACGAGGCCAGACGCTTGAAATCGTCTTCCTTGGTGCCTGCCGGAATCGGCGAGCCGCAGCTGCATTCGGCAAAGCTGTCGCCGGCGCCGTTGCCGTAGATGTTTTCCCAGTCGATCCAGGTGTTGAAGTCCGCCGAGCGCCAGCGCACGTTGGCGATCACGTCCGGATCGTGGTTGGGATCCTGCAGATTGTTCCAGCCCTGGACCACGCCCACCTCGAAGCCGAGCATGCTTTCGCCGGGCGCCGAAGGCAGTTTGAACGAGTACAGCGCACCGGCATGCTTGGCCGGGCCGTGCATGAAGGAATAGGTGTGGGAGTAGAAATCGGTGGGGGCCGGGGACGGCAAGGCGAAGCCGATTTCGTTTTCCAGCGGGGTGTGGAAGATCCCGATCATCAGGTCGGAACCGCCGAGCACCGGGAAATAGAAATTGACGTAGGCCTGGGCGATAGTCAGGGCCGGGTCTTCAGGCTTGTTGTTGCGATTGGCGCTCAGGTCCTCGTCCCAGCCGTAGGTCTTGAAGTAGCGCGCATCCTTGCCGTACAGCGTGGTGACGTTGAAACCCCAGTCGGCTTCCTGCGGCATCGGCCCCGGGAACGGCCCGACACGCCCGACCACGTTGCTCTTGGGTTTCTTCTCCACGGCCAGAGCGAACTGATTGAGGTTCACGCCTTCGTCGGTGTTGAAAAAGCTCTGTTTGCTGACGTCATCCGTGCCGTTGTTGTTATAGATCACACCCGCCTGGGCCCAGCCGTAGATCTTGATGCCATGATCGCGCTCGAGACTGTCGCCGAACACATTGCGCACCAGCGACCCCATGGGATCGTCGGCGGCACCAGCCATCGAGGGAAACAAAACACCGGCACCCAGAACGGGGGCGAACAGGGTCGCTGCGCACACCCATGCACGAATATTCATATCTGCCTTCCTTATTTTTATTAGGCCGCCGAACACCATCCGATCGTTGGCAGATCGTGGTATTCGACGTGATGAAGGCTACAAGCGAGCCCCTACCCCAACAATTCCAATCTCGGCGACTTCAGTGTTCGCGGAATCAGAACAATGGAGATGCGAATCCATTTTTTGTAGGAGCGAGGCTTGCCCGCGAAGAAGGTGGTTCAGGTAGTGAGAATGTTGGAGATGCTGGCCTCTTCGCGGGCAAGCCTCGCTCCTACATGGGATCCGTGGTGAACACAGTATTTGTGTTCACCGCAGATCAAAAACTGTGGGAGCGGGCTTGCTCGCGAATGCGGTGGGTCAGGCAAAGGAGATGTTGAAGCCGCTGGCCCCTTCGCGAGCAAGCCCGCTCCCACAGGGGATCTGCGGTGGGTGCAGGATTTGTGTGAGATGAAGATCCAGAACTGCAGGAGCTGCCGAAGGCTGCGATCTTTTGATCTTGCCTTTCAAAAATCAAAAGATCGCAGCCTCGTTGCACTCGGCAGCTCCTACATTGGGAACGTGATTCTGGTCCATCCACTATCAGTTCTGCTAGTTCCAGCGCCCGACAAATCCTCCGATACTCAAACCCTC
The DNA here is from genome assembly GCF_054070595.1 of Pseudomonas sp. SDO55104_S430. Taxonomy (NCBI): domain Bacteria; kingdom Pseudomonadati; phylum Pseudomonadota; class Gammaproteobacteria; order Pseudomonadales; family Pseudomonadaceae; genus Pseudomonas; species Pseudomonas sp. SDO55104_S430. Next base: position 29,176 of record NZ_JBSVXG010000063.1, read on the forward strand.
CCGGATCTCAAAGCTCGGAGTGCCCCATGTCCAGATCAAAACAATCCTGGCTCATCCACTACCGGTACGACCCGCTGGATAAAGTGGCCGGCCACTCGACGCCGGATGCCTCGGAACTTCAGCGCTTTTACTCTAAAAACCAGCTTGCCACCGAGGTAGAGGGTGCAGTCAGGCACTCCATCGTCCAGCATGAAAACCTTCTGTTGGCGCAGCAGCGGCATGAGAGCGACGTGCTCGATACGACGTTATTGGCCACTGACTTTCAACGCTCGGTTCTACATACGCTGGAGCCGAACCAGCAACAGTCCATCGCCTATTCGCCCTATGGTCATCGGTCCGTTGAAAGCGGTTTGAGTAGTTTGCTGGGGTTTAATGGGGAGCGACCGGACCAGATGACCGGGCATTATTTACTGGGGAACGGATATCGGGCATTTAATCCGGTGTTGATTCGGTTCAATAGCCCGGACAGATTGAGTCCATTTGGGAAAGGCGGATTGAATTGTTATGCGTATTGCAAAGGAGACCCTGTCAACTTTACAGACCCGACCGGCACATCTATTTTCACCTGGTTAGGACAACAGTTGGGTTTGACACCAACCTACTTTGGAGATGCCTCATGGACGAAACCTGGAGTTTCAGCCAGCAAAGGAAGAAAGGTGTATGAACGGATACAAGCAATCGACAAAAAAATGCAAGCCACCGTGGATAACGGACCACTCCAGACATACGGTAGCGACAAGGCATTGGTAGCTGCAGCGGTTGAATCGCCTGACCGATCCGCTACATTGCAGATGCTGAGTTATCAAAAAACCAGAAGAGAAAGCGTTATATTTCAGCCTTCTATAGATACTGCAACAGAGTTCGGTCTTCCTTACTCGAGAGTGATAGAGCGTGCAGCAAGGTCAGAGCAAGCAAGCTACCAACCCCTATTCGACTTTATAGATAGCAATAGACTATACGCCAAAGACTTCATAAACGAACTTCACCGTATAGCACCTCAAACCCCTGATGCTTACAAAGTGCACATGTCGACTTACATAAGAAGATTAGAGACATGGGTGGACCGGGAGTTTTATGGACTGGCAAAAGAAAGAAAAAGAATTCATGACAAATACTTTTACCTATCTCTACGCATTTAAAAAATTACTTGGTCGTTCCCATTCAGTGGCAACGACCAAACAATCCAACCTATTCGGATCGTTCCCACGCTCCGCGTGGAAACGCCTCAACGGACGCTCTGCGTTCGACTTTGGGACGCGGAGCGTCCCGGGCTGCATTCCCACGCAGAGCGTGGGAACGA
>NZ_JBSVXG010000064.1:0-30321 GCF_054070595.1 Pseudomonas sp. SDO55104_S430
TACAGGTTTCACAATCTCTGTAGGAGCGAGGCTTGCCCGCGAAGCTTTTACGCTGGCGCGTGCTCTTCCATCGCCGCTTTGTAAATCGAGTTCTTCGGCTGCGCGAACAACCGCTCCATCATCGGCTCGAAGAAACTCAACGGCAGCGTGTCGTACTCTGGATCGAACGCCGCCGCATCGTACTTGGCGCAGAATTCGACGGTCGCCAGATACTGCGGATGGCCCTTGAATTGCTCGCGCAGGTGGCGATCCATCCCCAGGTGATGGAAGAAGTAGTAGCCCTGGAAAACCCCGTGTTTCTCCACCATCCACAGATTCTCGGCGCTGACGAACGGCTTGAGAATCGCCGCGGCGATGTCCGGGTGATTGTAGGAACCCAGAGTGTCGCCAATGTCATGGAGCAGGGCGCAGACCACGTATTCCTCATCGCGACCGTCGCGCCAGGCGCGGGTGGCGGTTTGCAGGGAATGGGTCAGGCGATCCACCGGGAAACCGCCGAAGTCACCTTCCAGCAGCTTCAGATGCGCCATGATTCGTGATGACAATTGGCGAGCGTAGGCGCTGAAGTCCGCGGCGATGATCGCCCAGTCTTCCTGAGTGCCGTCTTTCATGTGAGTGAAACGAGCGTTGGCATTCATCGGCGATCCTCTCGTGATCTAGAACGGCACGCGTCCCAGAACCATGTCCCGATACATGACGAAGTCACCGAGCAGGCTGTAGAAGGGATGCTGGAAAGTCGCGGGACGATTCTTTTCGAAAAAGAAGTGCCCGATCCAGGCGAAGCTGTAGCCCGCCACTGGCACCAACCACAGCAGCATCCAGGCGCCGCGGCCAATGGTCATGGCCAGGATGAAAATCACCAGCGTGGTGCCGATGAAATGCAACCTGCGGCAGGTACTGTTGCTGTGTTCACTGAGGTAATAGGGGTAAAACTCAGCGAAGCTGTTGAATCGTCTGATGTTTTCCACGACTGCGATCTCTGTGGTTATTGTTCTGACTGCAAGTTGTTCTGCGGGTAGCTTATTTGAGTCTAGAGTGAACAGTGGCGCGAGCCAGTGACAATCGGCGCCACTTTAGTATCCTTCGGAAATTGGCCGTGAAAACGGCACTTCATGCAAGAACCCGACATGAGCGAACGAACGACTTCTGCAAGCTGGGCGATGGGGATTGTCAAAGCACTGGAAATGGACGGCCTGGATTGCAAGGTTCTGTTCAAACAGCTGGGGCTCGACTACGCGGCGCTGGACGATCCGGACGCCCGCTTCCCCCAAGACTCCATGACACGACTGTGGCAACGCGCGGTTGAGCTGTCCGGCAACCCGGCGATCGGCCTGAACATGGGCAAGGTGGTGCGACCGGCGCAGTTTCATGTCACCGGCTACGCCCTGATGTCCAGCCAGACCCTGGCCGATGGATTCCGGCGACTGGTGCGTTATCAGCGCATCATTGCCGAAAGCGCCGACCTGAGCTTTCGCCTGCTGGATGAGGGCTACGCGCTGATTCTGACGGTGCATGGCGATCATCTGCCGCCGACCCGACAAAGCGCCGAGGCCTCGCTGGCCTGCGCCCTGGCACTGTGCGGCTGGCTGACCGGGCGCACGCTGCATCCGCGCAAGGTGCTGGTGCAGGGCGACGAGCCGGTCAATCTCGAACCCTACAAACAAGCCTTCCACGCGCCGCTGGTGTTCAACGCGCCCTACGATGCGCTGATTTTCGAGCGCGCCGACATGGAGGCGCCGCTGCCGACGGCCAATGAAGCCATGGCCCTGCTGCACGACCGTTTTGCCGGTGAGTATCTGGCACGGTTTTCCGAGAGTCGCGTCACTCACAAGGCCCGCCAGGTGCTGTGCCGACTTTTGCCCCAGGGCGAACCCAAGCGCGATGCCGTGGCGCAGACGCTGCACCTGTCGCAGCGCACCTTGCAGCGACGCTTGCAGGAAGAAGGCACGAGCTTCCAGACGCTGCTAGACGACACCCGACGGGAACTTGCCGAGCAGTACCTGGCGCAACCGTCCATGACCCTGCTGGAAATTGCCTACCTTTTGGGTTTTGCCGACCCGAGCAACTTCTTCCGCGCCTTCCGCCGCTGGTTCGACACCACCCCCGGCGAGTACCGGACGCGGCTAGTACAAGGGCCGGCGCCGGTCAGTGACGCCAGAACGCTGGAATACACAGCACAAACACCGTAATGATCTCCAGTCGGCCCAGCAGCATACCGAACGAGAGAATCCATTTCGCGGCATCCGGCAGGGACGCGAAGTTACCCGCCGGGCCGATGGTCTCGCCGAGACCCGGCCCGACACCGGACACGGTACTGGCCGCGCCGGTGAGGGCGGTCATCCAGTCCACGCCGAGCAGCGACAGCAACAGCGCGATCACGCAGATGGTGATGGCGAAGAAGAACGAGAAGGTCAGAATCGAACGCACGATCTCTTCATCGAGACGGTGACCGTTGTACTTCTGCTTGATCACCGCCCGTGGGTGGATCAACTGATTAAGGTTGGCCTTTAGCAGGATGTAGGCCACCTGGAAACGGAAGATCTTGATTCCACCGGCGGTCGAGCCTGAGCAGCCACCGACGAAGCCCAGATAGAAGAACAGCATCAGCGAGAAATTGCCCCACAGGCTGTAGTCCCCCAGCGCGAAACCGGTGGTCGTCACCACCGAGGTCACGTTCAGCGCCACATGCCGCAGTGCATCCAGCCAATGCAGCTTGGTGGTCCACCAGTACCAGGTCCCCAATACCAGCCAGGTCACCAGCAACATGCCCAGCAGGCCCTGCACCTGCTGATCCCTGATCAACGCCTTGCGATTGCCGCGCAAGGTCGCCACGTAGAGGGTGAACGGCAGGCTGCCGAGAATCATGATGACGATCGCCACCCAGTGCACCGCCGGTTGCGTCCATTTGGCCAGGGACTGGTCCGAGGTGGAAAAACCGCCGGTGGAAATTGCCGACATGGCATGGTTGATCGCATCGAAGGGGCTCATCCCGGCCCACCAGAACGCCAGGCTGCCCAGAATGGTGATGCCGACGTAGGCCGCGACGATCAGGCGCGCCACCATGTGCGAGCGGGGCATGACTTTTTCCGAGCGGTCCGATGACTCGGTCTGGAACAGGCGCATGCCACCGATTCGCAGCAGCGGCAGAATCGCCACCGCCATACCGATGAACCCGATGCCGCCGATCCAGTGCAGCAACGAGCGCCACATCAGGATGCCGGGGGACATGTCGTCCAGGTGATTGAGCACCGTCGATCCGGTGGCGGTGATGCCGGACATGCTTTCGAAGAACGAGTCGGTGTAACTGATGTGCTGGGTCAGCAAAAACGGCAGGGCGGCGAAGATGCACACCACCAGCCAACTGCTGACGGTCAGCAGGTACATGTCCCGTGGCCGTAGATGAACGTGTTCGGGACGTCCCGGAATCACCAGAGCGAGGCCTGCGACAAAGGTAATCATGCTGGCCCAGAGGAACGACGGCAGATCGCCCGTGCGATCGAAGATCACCAGGGTGGCCATAGGCACGACCATGGCGATGGCCAGCGTAATCAGGAAGATGCCGATGATGAAACCAATGAGACGTAAGGTCGGCAACGCCATGAAATCCGCTCGGCTGTGATGAGGAAGGGCGCCATTCTACCTGTGGGGCAGGGCATGTAAACCGGCACTCCGGCAGGAGTTACAGCTAGAATAGCCGCACATTTTTTTCAGGAGGTGGCCGATGCAGGCTCTCGACGTTTTGCTCAACCGTGTTTCTGTCCCGCGACTGATCGAACCGGCACCGACCCAGGCGCAGCGCGAAGTGCTGTTCGGCGCGGCCATGCGCGCCCCGGATCACGGGCATTTGCAGCCGTGGCGTTTCCTCACGGTCGAAGGTGCGGCGCGCGAACAGATGGGTGAATTGCTGGCTGAAGCGGCGCAGATGCAGGAAGGCGAAGTGACCGAAGCAGCCATCGACAAGGCGCGCAATGGTCCGTTGCGTGCGCCGTTGGTGGTTGTGGTGATCGCTCGGGTGCAGGATCACGTCAAGTATCCAAAGTCCGAGCAATTGCTGGCGGCAGGCTGTGCGGCCCACGGTATCTTGCTGGCGGCCTATGCCCAAGGTATCGGCGCGGTATGGCGTACAGGTGATCTTGCCTATTCGCCGCATGTGGCCAAGGGCCTGGGGCTGGCGGAAGGCGAAGAAGTGATTGCATTCCTTTACCTGGGCACGCCGCAGAAAGAGCCACGTGTAGCGGAAAAGGTCGATCTGGCGGAGTTCGTCAGCGCCTGGCCCGGTAAACCGTAACCCTCGTAGGAGCGAGGCTCGCCCGTGAAGGCGGCCTCACAGACGACCTGGCTTTTCGGATGTACCCAGAACCCTGTGGGAGCGGGCTTGCCCGCGAAGGCGGCCTCAGAGACGACCCGATTTCACGGCTGTACTCAGACCCATTGTGGGAGCGAGCCTGCTCGCGATGGAGGACCAGACACCGTGGGGCGTCAGGTTGCCAGCGTTATCGTTGACGTCTATCGCGAGCATGCTCGCTCCTACAGTGGTTTGGGGTCGCACGCAAAATTTGTGTCTGGTCACAGAACCTTTGTGTAGGCGCCGCGATCTTTTGCTTCACGGCTGTGCCACCACCCCCGGCACCAACGGCAATTCCAGACTGGCCACGAACCCGCCCTCCGGGTGGTTGGCCAGCACCAGGCTTCCGCCATGTCGCTCAGCCGCGCGCCGGGCGATGGCCAGTCCCAAACCGTGACCGGCGGCGGCTTGTCCAGGCGCCCGGTAGAACGGTTCTCCCAGTTGATTCAGGTGTTCAGCGTCTACCCCGGGGCCGTGGTCGCGCACGGTGACGACGATTCGTTCGCCGTTACGCAAAGCGAGCATTTCGATCGGTTGTCCGCCCGCCGGGTTGAAGCGTTGGGCGTTGCGCAGCAGGTTGTCCACGGCGCGCTCGATCATCGTTGGCCAGCCGCGCAGGCTCAGTTGCGGTTCGGCTTCCAGGCGCACGCTTTGCTCCGGCGAGCCCAGTTGCGCGTCCTTTTGCAGGCCATTGAGCAGGGCGTTGAGGTCTACGTCTTCGGCGCTGGCGTTGTCAGCGTCGACCCGGGCCAGCACCAGAATTTCACTGATCAATGCTTCGAGGCGGTCGCACTCGCGGGTCAGGCGCGGCCAGAGTTTTTCCCGCTCTTCCGGGGACGCCCGCTCGGCCAGGGCCAGGGCGATGCGCAGGCGGGCAAGGGGCGAGCGCAATTCGTGGGAAACGTCGCGCAGCAATTGCCGCTGGCTGCCGATCAGGCTTTGCAGGCGTGCGCCCATGCGGTTGAAGTCGTTGGCCAGCACGCCGAATTCATCGCGTCGATTGGCCAGTTTTACCAGACTGTTCTGTTGATAGGCGGTCTGCCCCAGATCATGCACTGCACCACGCAAGCGGCTGAGCGGACGGGTGATGGACAGCGTCACCAACAGACTGAACAGGGTCAGCACCACCAGAGCGATACCCAGCGCACTCAAAGGCCAGAGCAGGCTTTCGCGGTGCCAGGCGTCCAGTTCCGGGTGGGGAATGCGGTAGATCAGCAGGTAGGTGTCGCCGGTTTTTTCGCTGGTGTATTCGTCGGTCAGGCGACGCCAGGGCAGGCGTCGGTCATCGTTGTTCTGCCGCGCTTCGAAAGCCGCCGCACGACGGGGGAAAGTGCCGCGCACCACCGGATCACCGCTCTCATTCAGGACCTGAACGTCGATGTGATATTGGCGTTTGCGCTGTTCCAGGATGTCCTGGGCGGCTTCTTCGCCCTGGGATTCGTAGGTTTGCGTCCATTGTTCGGCCAGGGTGTTGAGTCCCGGATGGCGACTGAGAATCCACGCGTCCTGATTGAGCATGTGCCCGAGCAGAATGGACAGGCCTGCAACCAGAGTGATGGCCAGCCAGAAGCTGGCCAGGATACGCCAGAACAATGAACGCACGAAAAATCCTCGGGAGAGCAAAAAAGACCCAACGGCGTTGGCCGTTGGGTCCGGGGTTAACACATTATTGCGCTTTTTGCGGTTGTTGCGCTTTCCACGCCTTGAACTCGGCCCATTCGGCGCGACGCTCAGCCTTTTGCTTCTGGATCTCGTCGAATTTCTTCTGTTGATCCGGTTTCAGCACGGCCCGAACATCGGACTCGGCTTTCTTGTGGTTGGCGGCCATCTCGTCTTTCATGGCTTTCTGGTCGGCTGGCGAGAGTTTTTCCAGGTACTTGTCGACCACTTGCTTACGCTCGTGCATCTGCTCGCCCATGATCTTGCGGATCTGCTCGCGTTGTTCGCGGCTCAGGTCCAGCTGGCTGTACGGGCCTTTACCGTGCATGCCGTGCATCTGACCGCCGTGGCGTCCACCGTCCAGCGGGCCACCCATCGGGCCGCTGCCTTCAGGCATGGCCATGGCCACGGTCGGCAGAGCGGCGGCGAACATCAGAGCGATAAGAGTCTTGCGCATGGTGAATCTCCTTGTCTCATTCCCGGTACGTTCCGGATGAGTACAGATTACGGAGATCAAGGTCAGCGGCGGTCAGCGGAGCGTAAAGCTTGGGTAAAGACGATTTTGAACTGACCTGACAATTCGGCTACTCCAACCTCACCGACTGAACATGCCCTATGTAGCAGCTGCCAAGCTCCAGCGCGGCTGCGTCCGACCGCGCAGCGGTCATCATCGCCTCTCGCAGCATGCAAGCAGGAACGCGGGCGAAGGTTTTTGCGATTGCTGCGCAATCGGACGCAGCCGCGCTGGGGCTTGGCAGCTGCTACAGGAGAGATCGTCTGGGCTTCACAGGCTGTAGTAGTAACCGCGGCTGCGCAGCGCCACGATGCGCGGGCGGCCGTCGGGATGCGGGCCGATTTTCTTGCGCAGGTTGCTGACGTGCATGTCGAGGCTGCGGTCGTACAGCGTCAGCTTGCGGCCGAGGGCGATTTGCGCCAGTTCCTGTTTGTCCAGCGGCTCGCCAGGCTGTTTGAGAAGGGCTTCGAGCAGACGGCTTTCGGACACCGTCAGGGAAAACTCCTGTTCATTGATGCTGACCACGCCGCGCACCGGGCTGAACGCCAGGTCGCCGAGTTCGATCTGGCTGGACACCGCTGCCGGATGGCTGCGGCGCAGCACAGCGCGCAGGCGTGCGGTCAGCTCTCGCGGATCGCAGGGTTTGGCCAGGTAATCGTCGGCGCCCAATTCCAGGCCGAGGATGCGGTCCAGCGGTTCGCCCCGGGCCGAGAGCATCACGACCGGCAGATCCGGATGATCGCTGCGCAATTGCTTGAGCAGTTCCAGGCCGCTGCCATCGGGCAGCATCACGTCCAGCACAACCGCCGCCGGAGAGGTTTCGGCCAGGGCGCGACGGGCGCTCTGGCCATCGTGGCAGGCCCGAACCTGAAAGCCTTCCTGGCTCAGCCAACTGCTCAGGAGCTCACACAGCTCCTGGTCATCATCAATTAGTAACAGCTCGCTCATGACTCACTCAATTTAGCCATTGTCGACGTTTTCGACTTGCACCACTGGCGAAGATACCGCAGAGCAGGGCCAATAGCGCAACTGCGGCGCCAACGACGAACCACTGTTGCTGATCTGTCAGCAGGCGCGACGTCACGCTGCCGGCCTGGGCTTCGCGAAGTTGCAGCTTCAGGCGCTGGTTCTCCTGACGCCGGCGGGCCAGCTGGGGGCTCTCGCGTTCGCTATCGGCGCTCTGCAATTGTTTGCTCAGTTCTTCCCGTTGCCGCTCGCTTTCCTTCAAGCGTTGCTGCAACTCGTTTATCTGGCTGCCGGCGCTCAACGACAACGGCGTCGAGTTCGCGCCCTCGGCGTGTTCTTCACCATGGGCGGGGGCCACGATCGACAACGTGACCAACATCAGACACAACGGACCCTTGCGCATCGCGACTCCTGATTCCAATACGGGTATTGGGAAGTTGTCGGCCGGCAAACGGGAATAATGAGCGATTGAGAGCGCGGCGAACCGATAAGGTTCACCGCGCGGGGGTATTGCGAGGGGAAAGTTACGGCAGGACTTGCTTGAACGGCTTGACCGAAACGTTGGCGTAGACGCCGGCGGCGATGTACGGATCGGCATCGGCCCAGGCCTGGGCGGCGCTCAGGGAGTCGAATTCGGCGACGATCAGGCTGCCGGTGAAACCCGCGGCGCCCGGATCGTTGCTGTCCACCGCCGGGTGCGGGCCGGCCAATACGATGCGACCTTCGCCCTTGAGCACTTGCAGGCGCTCAAGGTGGGCAGGGCGCGCGGCCAGGCGAGCTTCCAGGGAGTTGGCGACGTCTGTGGCAATGATTGCGTAAAGCATGTCAGTCCTCGGTTTTGGGCGATGGGGTATCGGCGTCATGCAGGTGGCGGGACAGGTAGATGCCCTGGCCTACCAGGAACAGCAGCGTCATGCCCAGGCTGCCGAAGACCTTGAAGTCGACCCAGTAGCTCTGGAAGGTGAACGCGACGAACAGGTTGGCGGCGCCACAAAACAGGAAGAACACGATCCAGGCGATGTTCAGGCGCGTCCAGACCGGCTCCGGCAGTGTCAGTGCATGGCCCATGATGCGTTTGATCAGCAGGCGGTCACCGATGAAGTGGCTGCCGATGAACCCTAAGGCAAACAGCCAGTTGACCACCGGGGCTTTCCATTTGAGGAAGGTCTCGCTGTGGAAGGCCAGGGTCAGGCTACCGAAGACCAGACAGGCGATCAGCGTCAGCCATTGGCTCTTCTCCAGCTTGCGCTGCTTGATGAACAGCGTGCCGTACACCACCAGCGAACTGATGATCAGCATCGCCGTGGCACTGTAAATACCGCCTACAGTTACCTCGTGACCGGCAATGTCGACGACCCGTGGATCGATTTTGAAGACGATGAAGAACAGCAGGAGCGGGATGAAATCGATGAATTGTTTCACAGTGGCAGCCAGAAGCAGGATGTGGCGGCATAATAACAAACATATGGGCGCGCGATAGCGCCAGCTGATTTGAGGTTACAACACTCCGTGAATGTTGATTTGCACTGCCATAGCACGGCCTCCGATGGCGCTCTGGCGCCTGCGGTTCTGGTAGCGCGTGCGTTCGAGCACGGCGTGCGAGTCCTGGCCCTGACCGATCACGACACCATAGAAGGCCTCGAAGAGGCGCGCGTTGCCGCCAAACAATTGGGGATGCAACTGGTCAATGGCATCGAATTGTCCTGCACCTGGGGCGGCGCGACCATTCATGTGCTCGGCTACGGTTTCGATGTCAATGCCGCGCCGTTGCTCGAGGCCATCGCCAAATTGCACGATGGTCGCTGGCTACGGTCTGAAGAGATAAGCCGCAAACTTGCATTGAAGGGCATGCCCGGCGCGCTGGAAGGCGCCCGGGAAATCCAGCAGGAACTGGGCGACAGCGGCAATGCGCCGGCCCGTCCGCACTTCGCCGACTGGATGGTGCGCGAGGGTTTCGTCAAGGATCGCGCCGAGGCATTTCGCAAATGGCTGGGCGCCGGCAAGCTGGGAGACGTCAAGCAACACTGGCCGACCCTGGAAGAAACCGTCGAAACGCTGCGAGAGTCCAATGCCTGGGTCAGTCTGGCCCACCCATGGCATTATGATTTCACCCGCAGCAAGCGTCGTCGCCTGATTGCCGACTATATTCAAGCAGGGGGCCAGGCAATTGAGGTGGTCAATGGTCATCAGCCTGCAGAGCAAGTAGGCAGCCTGGCCATTCTGGCCCGCGAGTTCGGTCTGCTGGTCAGCGCCGGCAGTGATTTTCATGGCCCTGGAGGCTGGTCCGAGATAGGCGAATATCGCCCGCTCCCGGAGGATCTGCCACCACTGTGGTGTCGATTCAAACATGACCCAATTATTGCCGTCGTCTGAACAGGTAGAGAATGTGAGTCAATTTTTCCAGATTCATCCGGAAAACCCGCAACCGCGCCTGATCAAACAGGCAGTCGAGATCATCCGCAGCGGCGGGGTGGTGATTTATCCCACAGACTCTTCCTACGCAATTGGTTGCCAGATCGGTGACAAGGTCGCCGTGGAGCGCGTGCGCCGATTGCGCGGACTCGATGAAAAGCACAATTTCGCGCTGATCTGCAGCGATCTTTCGCAACTGGGCCTGTTCGCCAAGATCGACACCGGCACCTTCCGCATTCTCAAGGCCCATCTGCCAGGCCCTTACACCTTCATTCTCAACGCCACCCGCGAAGTCCCGCGGCTGCTGTTGCACCCGAAAAAACGCACCATCGGCCTGCGCGTCCCCAGTCATCCGATTGCCCTGGCGCTGCTGGAGCAACTGGGTGAACCGCTGATGAGCGTGACCCTGATCATGCCCGGTGAAACCGACCCGATGAGCGATCCCTACGAAATGCGCCAGTTGCTCGAGCATCAGGTCGACCTGATCATCGACGGCGGCTTTGGCGGCATCAAGGCGTCCACCGTGATCAACATGGCCGACGGTGAACCTGAAGTGATCCGCGTCGGTTGCGGCGATCCCACGCCGTTCATGGCCGAGGCCTAGATGTCCGCAGTAGAACCCGTCGACCCGCAAGCCGGTGCCCAGCAAGAGCTGCCTTTCGCCATGGTCTATGGCCAGGCGGTCATGGAAATGCCGCTGGATCTGTACATCCCGCCCGACGCGCTGGAAGTCTTCCTCGAAGCCTTCGAAGGCCCGCTCGATCTGTTGCTGTACCTGATCCGCAAGCAGAACATCGACATTCTCGATATCCCGGTGGCGGAAATCACCAAGCAGTACATGGGTTATGTCGAGTTGATGCAGTCGGTGCGCCTGGAGCTGGCCGCCGAATACCTGGTGATGGCCGCCATGCTCGCCGAGATCAAGTCGCGCATGCTGCTGCCTCGCTCGGAGTCCATTGAGGAAGAGGAAGAAGATCCGCGCGCCGAACTGATCCGCCGTCTGCAGGAATACGAGCGGTTCAAGGCGGCTGCTGAAGGCATCGATGGCTTGAGCCGGGTCGGCCGCGATGTGGTGGTGCCCAAGCTCGATGCGCCCGAAGCCCGGGCGCGCAAGTTGCTGCCGGACGTGCGCCTGTCGGAACTGCTGCTGTCGATGGCCGAGGTGCTGCGCCGTGGCGACATGTTCGAAAGCCACCAGGTCAGCCGCGAAGCGCTGTCTACCCGCGAGCGCATGAGCGACGTGCTCGAACGCCTCAAGGGCGCAGGTTTCGTGCCGTTCGTCGAGCTGTTCACGGCCGAAGAAGGGCGCCTCGGCGTGGTAGTGACCTTTATGGCAATCCTCGAGCTGGTCAAGGAATCCTTGGTCGAGCTGGTGCAGAATGAGCCGTTCGCAGCGATCCACGTGCGAGCCCGAGCCGAATAACGAGTTGAATCATGAACCTGAGTGAACCCCGCGAGCTGGCGCCACTGCTTGAGGCCTTTCTGTTGGCCTCGGGAAAACCGCAATCCATTGAGCGCCTGTACGAACTCTTCGAAGAGGGCGAGCGGCCGGAGCCGGCAGTTTTCAAGAAAGCCCTGACGATTCTGGGCAAGTCCTGCGATGGTCGTGCCTTCGAGTTGAAGGAAGTCGCCTCCGGCTATCGCCTGCAGATCCGCGAAAAGTTTTCGCCGTGGGTCGGTCGTTTGTGGGAAGAGCGTCCGCAGCGCTATTCCCGGGCAATGCTGGAAACCATCGCCCTGATCGCCTATCGCCAGCCGATCACCCGGGGCGAAATCGAGGACGTGCGGGGCGTGGCGGTCAACAGTCAGATCGTCAAGACCCTGATGGAGCGCGAGTGGATTCGTATCGTCGGTTACCGCGACGTACCGGGCAAGCCGGCGATGTTCGCCACCACCAAGGCGTTTCTCGATCACTTCAACCTGAAAAACCTCGACGATCTGCCACCGCTGGCTGAACTGCGCGAGCTGGAGCCGGATCCGGTGCTCGACTTCGACGACGCCCCGGTGCCTGCCGCGTTGCAGGAACTGGCCGACGCCAGCGCCGAACCGGAGGAACCGAAGGAGGAAACCAGTTTCCATACGCTGTTGCTGGAACTGGACAGCATGGAAGAGGGGATCAAGACCGATTTCGACGATTTGTTGCGGGATGGGGAGATGCCGGTTTTTGATTCGGAGTTGCCGGAGGTTGAGGTCGAGGTGGAAGGTGACGTGGCGCAGGTTGTGCCAGAGCCTGAGCCTGAACCTGAACCTGAACCTGAACCTGAACCTGAACCTGAACCAGAGCCGGAAGACGAGCCTGAGCAGGATGACGACATTCTTGGCGTGGCCGAAGCTCGGGAAAAACTGCTGGCCGCCGTTGCGGCCCTCGAGCAAACGAACCCCGAGCCCGAACTGAGCGAAGAAGAGGCCGAGGCCCGCGCTCTTGCCGAAGCGATTGAAGCCGAACGCCGGGAGCTTGAGGATTAAACAATCCTCCAGATGATGGAGATCCCACAGGGTATTGCAGTGCAGGTGAGATTTGCATTCCCCACCACCGGTCGGCGCAAACCCGGTAAATTTTCATTCATCAACTAGTCTCTGATGCGCAAACGCCCTCATGAGCGTATGATTCGCGACCCTTCGGCGATCCCTTCGCCAGGAACCAGTTCCATATCGCTTCAGGCCACGCCTGAACAGACCACACCGGGAGGTGCCCAGATGAGCAACAACGACCAGCAAGACGACCAGCCAATCGGCCCAGCAGGCGAAAAACTGCAGAAAGTCCTCGCCCGTATCGGCGTCGGCTCGCGCCGTGACGTGGAAGCCTGGATCAGCCACGGCCGGATCAAGGTCAACGGCAAAGACGCCACCCTCGGCCAGCGCGTCGACATGCACGACGCCATCAGCATCGACGGCCGTGTCATCAAGCGCGAAGAGGCCGCCGAGTCGGTCCGCCGCGTGATCATGTACAACAAGCCCGACGGCGAAATCTGCACCCGCGTCGATCCGGAAGGCCGTCCGACCGTGTTCGACAAGCTGCCAAAGCCAAAAGAAGGGCGCTGGATCAACATCGGTCGCCTGGACATCAATACCACCGGTCTTTTGATGTTCACCACCGACGGTGAGCTGGCCAACCGTCTGATGCACCCGTCTTTCGAGATGGACCGTGAATACGCCGTGCGTGTACGCGGTGAAGTCGACGACGAGATGATCGATCGCCTGAAAGCGGGCGTCGTGCTCGAAGACGGCCCGGCACGTTTCACCGACATTCAGCAGGCACCGGGCGGCGAAGGTTTCAACCACTGGTACCACTGCGTGGTGATGGAAGGTCGCAACCGTGAAGTGCGTCGCCTGTGGGAATCCCAGGGCCTGGTGGTCAGCCGCCTGAAGCGCGTGCGTTTCGGTCCGGTCTTCCTCAACTCCGACCTGCCGATGGGCCGCTGGCGCGAAATGAGCCAGTACGAAGTCGATGTACTGAGCGCCGAAGTTGGCCTGACGCCTGTGGCAATGCCGCAGATGAATGCCAAGAGCAAGGACAAGCTGGAGCGGATGCAGCGTAAATCCTCGCGGCCAATGGCCCGCACCGAGCGTGTGCGCACCTTGCGCCCGGCAACTGACGCGCCTGCCGCTCCACGCGCCAACCGCGAGCCACAGCTTGAAGGCGAGCGCTCGGGTCGCAAGCCGGCCGCGCGTCAGGATGGCGAGCGCAGCCCACGTGCTCCGCGTCCGGCCGCTGGTCGTGCCGAGCGTGGTGAAGGTCGTGGTACCCCGGTAGCCGACCGTCCAGCCGACACCAAGCGCCCGGCCAAGCCGGCGCCGAAGCGTCCAGGCATCAAGCTGACCGACGGCGATGCGCCTTCGGGCAAGCGCCGCGGCGCACCGGCCGGTTCCGGCCAGCGTCCGGGGTTTGGGCGTCGCAAGCCGGAGTGATTCGGCGATGAGCTTCGAGCTTTGAGCTGCAAGTAAGAAACGCCAGCCTTTGGGTTGGCGTTTTTTTTGTGGTCGGATTTGGTTTTTGGGGTGTTTGTGAGGGCCTCTTCGCGGGCAAGCCCGCTCCCACAAGGTTTTTGCGTTGATCACAAAATCGCGCCGCACCCTCGATCCCTGTAGGAGCGAGGCTTGCCCGCGAAGACGTCAGTGGCAACAACCTCGATTCCCGAAATGGAAAATCACCGTTACGGGCTGTAAAGAAAACCTGACGAAATCCTCTGAATAGTCCTGTGGAATCACCGTTCACTCGCTTCTGTAAGAAAATTCTTCCGAATCCCACCCAAATCCGACATTCCCCAACTCCCCGACCCGCTTGTTTCCCCTCTCCATGCGCGGTGTCATGCGCGCCAGGCCTGAGGTTCGGGCGCGCAGTTTCTGGCAGCACGGGGTTAGGCGTGTACAATGCGCCGCGTTTTACCTGTGACCTCCTGCGCTATCGCGCACACCTCAAGGCTATCCGCCTTGTTCATTCCGCCGCGTCACGAGCGCGTCGGGTTCGATTTCGTCACAGATAAAAACAAACAGGTGACGCATGACCGCTGTTAATTCGCTGAACTCCTGGTGCCTGCGCTGGGGTTTGATCGGAGCCGCTTGACGTCGTTTCCAAGCAGCAACGCTTCCGAACATCATCAAACCTTTGCGTGAGACCCTTTTCATGAGTGGACAAAACTCGCATTCAGGCGAGCTGAAACGCGGCCTGAAGAATCGCCACATCCAATTGATCGCCCTAGGCGGTGCCATCGGTACCGGATTGTTCCTGGGTTCTGCCGGGGTGCTTAAATCCGCCGGCCCGTCGATGATCCTCGGCTACGCCATCTGCGGCTTCATCGCCTTCATGATCATGCGCCAACTGGGCGAAATGATCGTCGAAGAGCCGGTTGCCGGCTCCTTCAGCCACTTTGCGCATAAATACTGGGGCGGTTTCGCCGGCTTCCTGTCGGGCTGGAACTGCTGGATTCTGTATATCCTGGTGGGCATGTCCGAGCTGACCGCAGTCGGCAAATACATTCACTACTGGGCTCCGGATATCCCGACCTGGGCTTCGGCGGCAGCCTTCTTCGTGCTGATCAACGTGATCAACCTGGCCAACGTCAAAGTCTTCGGCGAGGCCGAATTCTGGTTCGCGATCATCAAGGTCGTGGCGATCGTCGGTATGATCGGCCTGGGCAGCTACCTGCTGGTCAGCGGCCACGGCGGCCCGCAGGCGGCGGTCTCCAACCTCTGGTCCCACGGCGGATTCTTCCCCAATGGCGTCAGCGGTCTGGTGATGGCCATGGCGATCATCATGTTCTCGTTCGGCGGCCTGGAAATGCTCGGTTTCACCGCCGCTGAAGCCGACAAGCCGAAAACCGTGATCCCGAAAGCCATCAACCAGGTGATCTACCGGATCCTGATTTTCTATATCGGTGCGCTGGTGATCCTGCTGTCCCTGACCCCTTGGGACAGTCTGCTGCAAACCCTGAATGCATCCGGCGACTCTTATAGCGGCAGCCCGTTCGTCCAGGTGTTCTCGATGCTGGGCAGCAACACCGCTGCGCACATCCTCAACTTCGTGGTCCTGACCGCGGCCTTGTCGGTGTACAACAGCGGCACCTACTGCAACAGCCGCATGTTGCTGGGCATGGCAGAGCAGGGCGATGCACCAAAGGCACTGGCGAAGATCGACAAGCGCGGCGTGCCGGTGCGTTCGATCCTGGCCTCGGCTGCCGTGACGCTGATCGCAGTCCTGCTGAACTACCTGATGCCGCAAAGCGCGCTGGAACTGCTGATGTCGTTGGTGGTGGCGACCCTGGTGATCAACTGGGCGATGATCAGCTATTCGCACTTCAAGTTCCGCCAGCACATGAACAAGACTGGCCAGACTTCGCTGTTCAAGGCCTTGTGGTACCCGTACGGGAACTACGTCTGTCTGGCGTTCGTGGTGTTCATTCTGGGTGTGATGCTGCTGATTCCGGGGATTCAGGTCTCGGTGTACGCGATCCCGGTGTGGCTCGCATTCATGTGGATCTGCTACGGCATCAAGAACAAGCGTCGTGATGCTGCCGTGGTGGCTGCGCCAGCCCGCTAACGGCCCGTGCATCAATGGAAATGCCCGCCTCGAGAGAGGCGGGCATTTTTTATGGGCGGGGGATTTTTCAGGCAGCAGAAACGCAAATGCCCCGACGAGTCGGGGCATTTGTGATTGCGGCTTTGGGCTTACATGTTCGGGTAAGTCGGGCCGCCGGCACCTTCAGGGGTCACCCAGGTGATGTTCTGTGCAGGATCCTTGATGTCGCAGGTCTTGCAGTGAACGCAGTTCTGGGCGTTGATCTGGAAGCGTTTCTCGCCGTCTTCCTTGGTCACCACCTCATACACGCCGGCCGGGCAGTAACGCTGGGCAGGTTCGTCGTACAGCGGCAGGTTCTTGCTGATCGGGATGCTCGGGTCGGTCAGCTTCAGGTGGCAAGGTTGCTCTTCTTCGTGGTTGGTCCCTGAAATGAACACCGAGCTCAATTTGTCGAAGCTGATTTTGCCGTCCGGCTTCGGATAGTCGATCTTCTTGCAGTCAGCCGCCAGCTTCAGGCAAGCGTAATCCGGCTTGGTGTCGTGCAGGGTGAACGGCAGTTTGCCGCCGAAGATGTTCTGGTCCAGCCAGTTGAAGCCGCCGCCGACGATGGCGCCGAACTTGTGGATGGCCGGGCCGAAGTTGCGGCTGGCGAACAGTTCTTCGTGGAGCCAGCTGTTCTTGAACGCGTCGACGTAAGTGGTCAGCTCCTCGCTGCCGTCCTTGTCGGCAAACAGCGCGTCAGCCACCGATTCAGCGGCGAGCATGCCGGACTTCATCGCGGTGTGGCTGCCCTTGATCTTGGCGAAGTTCAGGGTACCGAGGTCGCAACCGATCAGCGCGCCGCCCTTGAAGACCATCTTCGGCAGCGAGTTCAGGCCGCCTTTGCAGATCGCGCGAGCGCCGTAGCTGATGCGCTTGCCTCCTTCCAGGTACTGCTTGAGTACAGGGTGGTGCTTGAGGCGCTGGAACTCGTCGAACGGCGACAGGAAGGTGTTGCTGTAGGACAGATCGACGATCAGGCCGACCACAACCTGATTGTTTTCCAGGTGATAGAGGAACGAGCCGCCGGTGTTTTCGGTGCCCATGATGTCCATCGGCCAACCGGCGGTGTGAACCACCAGGCCTGGCTGGTGCTTGGCCGGGTCGACTTCCCAGATTTCTTTCAGGCCGATGCCGTAGTGCTGGACGTCGGAATCGTTGTCGAGGTTGAAGTGCTTGATCAGCTGCTTGCCGATGTGGCCGCGGCAACCTTCGGCGAACAGCGTGTACTTGCCACGCAGTTCCATGCCCGGGGTGTACAGGCCTTCCTTCGGATGGCCTTCGCGGTCGACACCCAGGTCGCCGGTGATGATCCCGCGCACGATACCGTTTTCGTCGAACAGCGCTTCCTGTGCGGCGAAGCCCGGGTAGATTTCCACGCCCAGGTTCTCGGCCTGCTGGGCCAGCCAGCGGCACAGGTTGCCCAGGGAGATGATGTAGTTGCCTTCGTTGTGCATGGTCTTGGGCACAAAGAAGTCAGGGATTTTCTGCGCGCTGTCGGCGTTTTTCAGGACGAAGATGTCGTCGCGGGTAACCGGCGTGTTCAGCGGCGCGCCGAGTTCTTTCCAGTCCGGGAACAGCTCGTTCAGGGCGCGTGGTTCGAACACGGCACCGGACAGGATGTGAGCACCGACCTCGGAGCCTTTTTCAACCACGCAGACGCTGATTTCCTTACCGGCTTCGGCGGCCTTCTGCTTCAACCGGCAGGCGGCGGACAGGCCAGCGGGGCCGGCACCGACGATGACCACGTCGAATTCCATGTATTCGCGTTCCACAGGCTATCTCCTACTCAAGGCTCAACAGTTTTTTCTAATTTTTAAGGTTTGGTGTCGCATCCATGAATCCCAGCGTAGAGTCGGGAGAGGACAATCGATCGACCACCTTTGTCTTGGGGTGGCGCATTATATCTACACCACTCTCAGGGTCCAATACAAACGTTTGTTTGAATTGGCTCAAAGCCAGAGAAATCAAAGTCACGCGGGTTATGAACGGCTATTTTGCCGTATTGACCGGAATAGGTGTTCCGGTCAAGATACGGGCGGTTTTGCGCTCGCCGTAGGCTTAATACAGGTACCAAGAGCACCTCTAAAGACAGGGCGATGGCAGTGGAAAGTGAAGCGCAATCGGGATTCAACGCGCAGTTTACACGCCACGAAATCGAATGACTTGTCGGTCACTCCTGACCAACGGTCATGAACATCGTGAGTGATGGTCACTTGACACCAATGCCGGCGTTTTTAGAGGTGCCCTTGCGCCCGATGAGCATCCAACCGCCAGGTTCGCCTAGGCGACTTTCTTTTCACCGGAGAGTAACGAGGAATCCATGAAGGTTCTTGTAGCTGTCAAACGCGTTGTGGATTACAACGTCAAAGTCCGCGTCAAGGCGGACAATTCCGGCGTCGATCTTGCCAACGTCAAGATGTCGATGAACCCATTCTGCGAAATCGCAGTGGAAGAAGCGGTACGCCTGAAAGAGAAAGGCGTTGCATCTGAAATCGTCGTCGTCTCCGTCGGCCCGTCCACCGCTCAAGAGCAACTGCGCACCGCGCTGGCTCTGGGTGCCGACCGCGCCATCCTCGTCGAATCCGCCGAAGACCTGACTTCCCTGGCCATTGCCAAACTGCTGAAGGCCGTTGTCGACAAGGAACAGCCTCAGCTGGTGATCCTTGGCAAACAGGCCATCGACAGCGACAACAACCAGACTGGCCAGATGCTGGCTGCACTGAGCGGCTACGGTCAGGGCACTTTCGCCTCCAAGGTCGAAATCAGCGGCGACAGCGTAGCTGTTACCCGTGAAATCGACGGCGGCCTGCAGACCGTTTCCCTGAAACTGCCGGCCATCGTGACCACCGACCTGCGTCTGAACGAGCCGCGCTACGCGTCTCTGCCAAACATCATGAAAGCCAAGAAGAAGCCTCTCGAGACGCTGACTCCGGACGCTTTGGGTGTTTCCACCGCTTCCACCAACAAGACCGTGAAAGTCGAAGCGCCTGCTGCACGCAGCGCGGGTATCAAGGTCAAGTCGGTCGCTGAACTGGTCGAGAAACTGAAAAACGAAGCGAAGGTAATCTAAACATGACTATCTTGGTAATCGCTGAACACGACAACAAGGCGCTGGCTGCCGCCACGCTGAACACCGTTGCTGCCGCTGCCAAAATCGGCGGCGACATCCACGTGCTGGTTGCCGGTCAAGGCGCTGGCGCCGTGGCTGAAGCCGCTGCGAAAATCGCTGGCGTGAGCAAGGTCCTGAACGCTGACAACGCCGCTTACGCGCACCAGCTTCCGGAAAACATCGCTCCTCTGGTCACCGAACTTGGTAAGGGCTACAGCCACATCCTGGCTGCCGCTACTTCCAACGGCAAAAACATCCTGCCGCGCGTTGCCGCAGCACTGGACGTTGACCAGATCTCCGAGATCATCTCGGTAGAAAGCGCCGACACCTTCAAGCGTCCGATCTACGCCGGTAACGCCATCGCTACCGTTCAATCGAACGCTGCGGTCAAAGTGATCACCGTGCGTTCCACCGGTTTCGACCCGGTTGCCGCTGAAGGTGGTTCCGCTGCCGTTGAAGCGGTTGGCGCTGCTCACGACGCTGGTATCTCCAGCTTCGTTGGCGAAGAACTGGCCAAGTCCGATCGTCCGGAACTGACCGCTGCCAAGATCGTCGTTTCCGGCGGTCGCGGCATGCAGAACGGCGACAACTTCAAACACCTGTACGCCCTGGCCGACAAGCTGGGCGCTGCCGTGGGTGCTTCGCGCGCCGCGGTCGACGCAGGTTTCGTACCGAACGACATGCAGGTCGGTCAGACCGGCAAGATCGTTGCGCCACAGCTGTACATCGCCGTCGGTATCTCCGGCGCGATCCAGCACCTGGCCGGCATGAAAGACTCCAAGGTGATCGTTGCGATCAACAAGGACGAAGAAGCGCCGATCTTCCAGGTGGCTGACTACGGTCTGGTTGCAGACCTGTTCGAAGCCATCCCTGAGCTGGAGCAGCTGGTCTAATCCGGCCGCTTCACTTATAAAGAGCCCGACCTTTTGGTCGGGCTTTTTTTTAACTGTAGGAGCGAGCACGCTCGCGATGGTCGTTAACGATAACGTTGGCGATCTGACACCCCGCGGTGCATCGGAAACCATCGCGAGCGTGCTCGCTCCTACAGGTGTCAGTGTTGTAAACGAGAGGAGTGCTTTCGCCATGGACCTGCGTCTGGCATGGAGTTTTCTGGGACTGGCGCTATTGCCAACACTGTCGATAGCCGCCGGCAAATGCGAGCGTCTGGTCGTCACCGGCAGCCCGGATGCGCCACCGTACCTCTGGCAAGACCCGCAAAATCCCAAGCACCTGATCGGCGCCAGTGCCGACCTGTTGCAACAGGTGGCGGGAGAGCTGGGCATCAAGGTCGAACTGCTCTATGCCGGCAAACGCTCCCAGGCCCTGGAGGAAGTGCGCAGCGGCCGCATGGACATGCTGGCCGATACCCCGCTGACCGTCAGCGAGCTGGAATCCCTGGACTACATTCATCCGCCATTGCTGGAGAACGACTACCTGGTCTGGACCCGCAAGGACTCGGCACTGATCTACAACGACGTGCAGGATTTACCCGGCCATGTCGGCGCTTTGTCAGAAAAGTCTCGATTGACCCCGGAATTCGTCGCTTCAACCCAACAGAATTTGTCCCTGATCCGTACGCCGAACCTGACCCAGGCCTTTCAGAAATTGCTGCTGGGCGAGGTGGAGTTTGTCCTCGCGGGACGTTACGCAGGCATGGCCATGGCCCAAACATTGGGCATGACCAACGACCTGATCGCCCGTGCGCAACCCATCGACAAGCCGGGATTGTTCCTGGCGGTTTCCCACAACTCGGCCTGCAACGATCCGTGGTTGCGCGGACAGCTGGCGAAAAAGATGACAGAATTGCCCGCGTCCGGACTGACGGAGGCTGTGTTGCAACGCAATATCGAGCGTTGGAATACGCAGCAGAAACAGCCTGTCAGTGCCCCAAAACAGTAGGGATTCTTAGTGAGTATTCGACCTCTTTGCGCTGCCCTGGCCGTACTGGCTCTGGCGGGCTGCGCAGCCGATCCGGCACCCAACGAACAGATGCGCCTGACCGCCAAGGCGCTGGAACAGGCCAAGGCCGTGGGCGCCACGGCCGATGATGTGCCGGAAATGAAACTGGCGGAAGAAAAGTACAACCGCGCCAAAGGCAGCATGGCCGATCAATCCTTCAAGAACGCGCGCATGCGCTCCGAGCAGGCCGAGCTGGATGCGCGTCTTGCCGAGGCAAAAGTCCTGACCCTCAAGAGCGAGGAGCAGCTAAACGTGCTCAACACCCGCATCACCCGTCTGCGCAAGCAATTGGGAGATGCCCAATGAACCTCGGATCGAAGATTGTCGGTGGTCTGATCATCGCAGGTTGCGCGAGCCTTTATGGCTGCGCCGGCCAGCACAGTGAAGCGGCGTTGCAGCAGGCAGGTGCCGACTTCCAGAAGGTCAAGGAAGACTCCAACGTCTTGCGCATCGCGCCCAAGGACGTGATCCGTGCCGGTGAATCCCTGGCCCGTGCCGATCGTCTGTCCACTTATTGGGGCAGCGGTTCGGACGTGGCGCATTACGCTTATCTGAGCCAGCGCTACAGCGAAATCGCCCGTGAGCACACCAATCAGGTGCTCAACGAAGAACGCGCGGCGAAACTCGAACTGGAACGCCAGCGCCTGCAACTGGCCTTGCGTGAATCCAAGCTGCTCAGTGTGCAACAACAGGGCAAATGGCTCGAAGAACAGATGGCATTGGCCACCACCCAGACCGACCGTGGCCTTGTGCTGACCCTGGGCGATGTGTTGTTCGACACCGGTGAGGCAGAACTTAAAACCTCGGCCAACCGCGTGGTGTTGAAGATCGTGCAGTTCCTGCAACTCAACCCCAAGCGGGTGGTGCGCATCGAAGGCTACGCCGACAGTACCGGCGGCAAGCAGGAAAACCTCAAGCTGTCCCGTGACCGTGCGCAATCGGTGGCGGACGTGCTGATGGACCTGGGGATCGACGACAAGCGTATCCAGGTCGAAGGATATGGCGATGAGTACCCGGTGGATGCCAACGCCTCCGAGCGCGGTCGTGCGCAGAACCGTCGGGTGGAAATCGTGTTCTCCGACGAAAAAGGCCAGCTCGGCGCCACCCGCTAAGGGTTGCGTCTCTGGAAAACCCGGCACTGTCAGGCAGTGCCGGGTTTTTTTGTATCTGCCAACCCTTTGGCAGAACAGTACAGTTTTTTGCTGACACTGCACTGTATGGTCGACTATTGTGGTAACTGTCCCAGTACACTTACGAACTGTTACGGTATCGTTTCCCACAAGAATAAAATGCCTGTGAAACCGAGTGCTGCGTCATGACCAACCTCTTGCTCTATCAACGTATTGCTCAGCAACTGGCTGAAGACATCCGTCGCGGCGTCTATCAACCGGGAGAGCGCGTGCCTTCGGTGCGCAAGATGAGCTCGCAGCTCAACGTCAGCCATGCCACGGTTCTGCAGGCCTATGCCAACCTCGAGGATCAGGGCCTGATCCGCGCCCGGCCGCAGTCGGGTTACTACGTACACCAGACGCCGGCCCTGACCGCGCAGACTCCGGACATCGCCCGGGTCGAGCGTCCCGGCCTGGTGACGCGCAGCAGCATCATTCAGCAGGTACTGGTCGAGTCCCGTCGCGAAGGGGTGTTTCCTCTGGGCGCGGCGGTGCCGAGCGTCGACTACCTGCCGGTTCGGGCGCTGCATCAGCAGTTGGCCAAGGTCACCCGTTTCCACAGTCCTCGTGCATTCAGTTACATGTTCAGCCCGGGTTTCGAGCCACTGCGCCGGCAGGTTGCGATCCGCATGCGCGATGCCGGGGTGGTGGTCGATCCTTCGGAAGTGGTGATTACCCACGGTTGTGTCGATGCCTTGCAAATGTCCTTGCGGGTCCTGACCCGGCCTGGGGATCTGATCGCTGCCGAATCGCCGACCTATTACGGTTTGCTGCAATTGGCCGATCTGTTGGGGCTCAAGGTCATCGAGATCCCCAGTGATCCTGCCACCGGCATGAGTCTGGAAGCCCTGCAACTGGCGGCCAATCAGTGGTCGATCAAGGCGCTGGTGCTGACCACGCGCCTGAGCAATCCCCTGGGCGGCACCATGCCCGAGGAACGGCAGAAACAGTTGCTGCGTCTGGCGTCGGATTTCGACATTCAGATCGTCGAGGACGATATTTATGGCGAACTGATGTTCGAGCAGGGGCGCACCAAGGCGCTCAAGGCCTATGACCGGCTGGACCGGGTGATCTATTGCTCCAGCTTCTCCAAAACCCTGTCGCCCGGTGTTCGGATTGGCTGGATGATCGCCGGCAAGTTCCAGCAGGAAATCCAGCGTTTGCAGACCTTCAGTACCCATTCGGCTTGCAGCGTCACGCAGATGGGCATTGCCGCCTATCTGGAGAACGGCGGGTACGACCGGCATTTGCGCTACATCCGTCAGGAATACCGCAAGAACCTCAGCGCCTTCCAGTTGGCGGTGCAGCAGTATTTCCCCGAAGGCACGCAGATGACCCGCCCGACCGGTGGATTCATTCTGTGGGTCAGCCTGCCGGGAAGGGTTAATACCCAGGAACTGCATGTGCGGGCCTTGCAACAGGGCATCAGCATAGCGCCGGGGCTGATCTTCAGTAATACCGAGCAATTCAACCACTGTATCCGGCTCAACTGCGGCATTCCGTGGAATCGTGAGGCCGAGCGTGCCTTGATGACGCTGGGCATGCTCGCCACGCAGCTTTGCCAGGAGACGGCCCAGGGCTTTTGACGCTGTGGGCAGGGGTTTGCCTGTCCACACTTGTCTTGTCACGTGCAACAGGCGAGCATATGGCCTCTCTGTCGTTTGCGCCCGTGCGTCGTTGAGTCCATGAAACCCATTTTTCCCGCCGCTTGGTTATTGATCTGCCTGTCAGTCGGCCTTCAGCCGATTACTGTCCAGGCCGCATCCGTTCAGGACAAGCCGGCGGCCAGCACGACGTCGAAAAAGGCCGCACCCGCCAAAGCAGCACCTTCCAAAAGCACCCCCGCAAAGAAAACAGCGCCGGCCAAAAAGCCTGAGGCAGTGGTCAAGAAGCGTCCACCGATCGCCTCCAAGTCCAAACCCGCCAGCGAGGTGGTGAAGACCCAGCTCCCTCCCGCCAATATCGACTTGAGCCTGCCTCGGGACATGGTCGAAGATCTGGACCCCGTCGGCACCGTCCCTTTGCCCAAGCACGATCCGCTGTTGCCGCAGATGTTCGGAGAAAAGGGCAAGAGTCAGTTTCAACTCAACGGACGCCTGATCAGCAACGAAATGCAGCTGCAACTGCGCAATGAGGAGCGTCATGAAGTCGATGGCGCAGCGCTGGAGTTCGAATTCAAGCGCTGAATGCCCCGTTCGTGAGCCGCGTGATAGACGCTTTGTCGGAGACTGCCCGGTCACACCCGTTTGCAGCGAAAAACCTGCGGTACGGTAATTTAAAACAACTGTTTAAGCGGTTACTCTGTGCCCTGTCCTTTAACACATCGCCCGTCGCGAGGAGCTTGTCGTCATGAAATGCCGTGAGGGCTGTGGCGCCTGTTGCATTGCCCCATCCATCAGTTCCGCCATTCCCGGCATGCCCATGGGCAAAGCCGCCGGGGAACGTTGCGTGCAATTGTCTGCCGAAAACCTGTGCAACATCTTCGGCCAGCCGGAGCGCCCGGCGGTGTGTTCGGGATTCAAGGCGGACGTCGAGGTGTGCGGCGGCAGCAGTGAAGAAGCCATCCGATTGATTGGCTGGTGGGAGCAGATGACGGCGGCGTGATGTGTTCAACGAACGGAACTTCAACAACAAGGAATATAACTATGGGTTCGCTGCATCGTTTGGCTGTGTTGTGTGGGTTGACGGCGGTTCTGGCCACTTCGGTCGTCCAGGCCGAAGACTGGAAAGTCGCCAAGAATGAAGACGGCATCAAGGTGTCCCTGAGCGAGGTGGCCGGCTCCGATTACAAGGCCTACCAGGGCGTTACCCTGATGAAAACCACCGTGGCCAAACTGCGCGCCTTGCAGGACAACGTGACTGGCGCCTGTGCCTGGATTCACGAATGCAAGACCCAGAAACTGCTCAAGCACGAAGGCGATCAAAGCTGGACTTACACTCAATTCAATACGCCTTGGCCGGTCACTCCGCGTGATTCGGTGCTGCACGTCACAACCACCGAAGGCGCTGATGGCAGCCTGACCCGCAAGCTCGAAGGCGTGCCGACGTACATTCCCGAAGAAAAAGGTTTCGTGCGCGTGGCCAAGGTCGATGGCTTCTGGAAGTTCGTACCGAAGGGCGATCAGGTCGAAGTGACCTATCAGGTGCACACCGAACCAGGCGGCAGCGTGCCATCGATGGTCGCCAACAAGTTCGTGGTCGATGCCCCGTTCAACACCCTGAAAAACCTCAAGGCGCTGGCCGAGAAATAATCCTGTGGGAGCGAGCCTGCTCGCGATGGTCGTGAACGTTAACGCCGTACATTCAGGTACCCGGCGTTATCGTTCAGCACCATCGCGAGCAGGCTCGCTCCCACAGTCATTTATCTCCTCAGGTTGCATTCAGTTCGGATCCTTTATTGTGTTTCCGAATATTCGCTGTACGAAATTTTCACAATACCTCCCAGACAATTCGCGCGCGTTGGCATGATCGAACAGTAATCAATGGCATTGCCACGTTTGATCGTGCAACATTTGCGCACCGCGCAAGCCCCGGGGCCAGGTAGTTGGCCAATAGAGGGCAGGGCGCAGCTGTATTCGAACTTAAACTTCCAATGGGTCCTAAAACGACATGGCAATTCCGGACGCCCTGAATCAGCAGCGAGCTTCTAGTCGCCTGCTGCAACCGACCGTCAAATCGCATCTGGCCTACACGCTGTTGTGTGCCCTGGTGATGATGGTCATGTTCAGCCTGCTGCGCCTCGCGCTGCTGGTCTACAACCGCGAAATGATCCTCGACACGCCGGCCTCGACCTTTTTCGAAGCATTTGCCAACGGCCTGCGTTTCGACCTGCGTCTGGTGGTGTACCTCAGCATTCCGTTGCTGCTGTCACTGTTCAGCGTCCGGGCCATGGCCGCGCGCGGGTTCTTCCGTTTCTGGCTGACCGTGGTTTCCAGCATCGCGCTGTTCCTGGGCCTGATGGAGATGGACTTCTACCGTGAGTTCCACCAGCGCCTCAACGGCCTGGTCTTCCAGTACGTGAAGGAAGACCCGAAAACCGTGATGAGCATGCTCTGGTACGGTTTCCCGGTGGTTCGCTACCTGCTGGCGTGGGCCGTGGGCACCTGGATCCTCAGCCTGGCGTTCAAAGGTGCGGACCGCGCAACCCGTCCACGCGGTCCATTCAGCGGCGGCAGCATCGGCGCTCGTCAGGTCGCCCCCTGGTACACCCGCGTCGCGGTTTTCGTGGTCTGCCTGCTGATCTGCGTGGTTGCCGCCCGTGGCACTCTGCGCCAGGGCCCGCCGATGCGTTGGGGTGATGTCTACACCACCGATTCCAACTTCGCCAACCAGTTGGGCCTCAACGGCACGCTGTCTCTGGTGGCGGCGGCGAAGAGCCGGATGTCCGAAGATCGCGACAACATCTGGAAAGCCACGCTGCCACAGCCGATGGCGCAGCAGACCGTGCGCGATATGCTGGTGATGAAGGACGACAAGCTGGTGGACGGCGAAACCGCCGCGGTACGTCGCGACTACACGCCACCGGCCGACAAAACCTTGCCGATCAAGAACGTTGTCGTGATCCTGATGGAAAGCATGGCCGGTCACTCGGTGGGCGTGCTGGGCGGTCCGGGCAACATCACGCCTTATCTGGACAAGCTGTCCCAGGAAGGTCTGCTGTTCGACCGTTTCTTCTCCAACGGTACCCACACCCACCAGGGCATGTTCGCCACCATGGCGTGCTTCCCGAACCTGCCGGGCTTCGAATACCTGATGCAGACGCCTGAGGGCAGCCACAAACTGTCGGGCCTGCCGCAGCTGCTCAGCGCCCGCGACTACGACGACGTCTACGTCTACAACGGCGACTTCGCTTGGGACAACCAGTCGGGTTTCTTCAGCAACCAGGGCATGACCAACTTCGTCGGTCGTAACGACTTCGTGAACCCGGTGTTTTCCGACCCGACCTGGGGCGTGTCCGACCAGGACATGTTCGACCGAGGCCTGGTGGAACTCAAAGCCCGCGACGGCAAGGACAAGAAACCGTTCTATGCCTTGCTGCAAACCCTGTCCAACCACACTCCGTATGCCTTGCCGACTCCGTTGCCGGTCGAGCGCGTGACCGATCGCGGCAGCCTCAACGAGCACCTGACCGCCATGCGTTACTCGGACTGGGCGCTGGGTCAGTTCTTCGAGAAAGCCCGCAAGGAGCCTTACTTCAAGGAAACCCTGTTCGTCATCGTCGGCGACCACGGCTTCGGCAACGAGCGTCAGATCACCGAAATGGACCTGGGTCGTTTCAACGTGCCGATGCTGATGATTGCACCGGGCATCCAGGAAAAGTTCGGCAAGCTGGACCACACCGTCGGCACTCAGGTCGACATCGTGCCGACCATCATGGGCCGCATCGGCGGGGAAGTGCGTCATCAGTGCTGGGGTCGCGACCTGCTCAACCTGCCGGAAGGCGACACCGGTTTCGGCGTGATCAAGCCATCGGGTAGCGAGCAGACCACGGCCATCATCACCGCCGACCAGATTCTGGTCCTGCCGAAGGACAAGGACATGGCGCCGAAGATGTACGCCTACGAGCTGGGCGCCAAGCCTCACGCCCAGGTCATCCCGGATGCGCCGCGTACCGCCGAGATGCGCACCAAGCTGGAATCGTTCCTGCAAACGGCGACCAAGAGCCTGATCGATAACACCGCCGGTGTGATCGACGGCAAGCCGGACTAAATAGCGTCACCCATAAAAAAGAGGCCCTTTGAAAGGGCCTCTTTTTTTGCCGGCTGAAACTTCATATCTTGCCGAGTAACAACAGGATCAATATCACTACCAACACCACGCCGATGATACCGGACGGGCCATAACCCCAACTTCTGGAGTGCGGGAAGACCGGCAGACCACCGATCAGTAACAGGATCAGGATGATGAGTAGAATTGTGCCCATGTCTTTTTCCTTGCTGTAAGTAGTCAGGAATGACCTAGTCGTTAATGGTCAGCAGGAATGTAATTAATTCAAGCTGCTTAACATTTCCGACCGCGGTACTTCGAAGAAAATTCCAAGTTTTTTTCATGTTTTTCCAACATCGGATTATTTCTTCGTGCAAGCGCTAGTTGCCGGCGTTTTGCTCGGGCCATTCAGCAATCTGATGGAGCGTGGGTCGGGCAATAACCTTCGCTACACTCGACGCATCTTCCCCGGAACAACAAGGCTGTCTGCTATGCAAAATCGCATGATGATCACTGGTGCGGGCTCTGGCCTGGGTCGCGAAATCGCGCTGCGCTGGGCCCGCGAAGGCTGGCAGCTGGCCTTGTCCGATGTCAGCGAGCCGGGCTTGCAGGAAACGTTGAAGCTGGTCCGCGAAGCCGGCGGCGACGGTTTTATCCAGCGTTGCGACGTGCGCGACTACAGCCAGCTGACCGCTTTCGCCCAAGCGTGTGAATCGAAGTTCGGCGGCATCGATGTGATCGTCAATAACGCTGGCGTGGCGTCGGGTGGGTTTTTCAGTGAGTTGTCCCTGGAGGACTGGGACTGGCAGATCGCGATCAACCTGATGGGCGTGGTCAAGGGTTGCAAGGCCTTCCTGCCGCTGCTGGAAAAGAGCAAGGGCAAGATCATCAACATCGCGTCCATGGCGGCGCTGATGCAAGGCCCGGCCATGAGCAACTACAACGTGGCGAAGGCCGGTGTGGTGGCGTTGTCGGAGAGCCTGCTGATCGAACTGGCGCACCAGGAAGTGGGCGTGCACGTGGTGTGTCCGTCGTTCTTCCAGACCAACCTGCTCGATTCGTTCCGTGGCCCGACCCCGGCCATGAAGGCCCAGGTCGGCAAATTGCTGGAAAGCTCGCCCATCACCGCGGCCGATATTGCCGACTACATCTACCAGCAGGTCGCCGCCGGCGAGTTCATGATTCTGCCCCACGAACAGGGCCGCATGGCCTGGGCACTGAAGCAAAAGAACCCGCAGCTGCTGTACAACGAAATGACCGTCATGGCCGACAAGATGCGCGCCAAGGCCAAACAATCCGCGGGCTGATCTTGCCCGCAGTCGACAGCCTCGTTAGGGTGGCCGCCATTGGCCATCCTGACGGGACACTTCCATGCTCAACTACCTGTGGTTCTTCCTTGCCGCGCTGTTCGAAATCGCTGGCTGCTTCGCCTTCTGGATGTGGTTGCGTCAGGGCAAAAGCGCCTGGTGGGTGGTGCCGGCGCTTCTCAGCCTGACTCTGTTCGCCCTGTTGCTGACCCGCATCGAAGCCACTTACGCCGGTCGCGCCTACGCGGCTTATGGCGGCATCTACATCATTGCGTCGATTGGCTGGCTGGCGGTGGTCGAGCGGATCCGTCCGTTGGGCTCGGACTGGATCGGCGTGGCGCTGTGCGTGATCGGGGCGACCGTCATCCTTTTCGGACCGCGCTTTTCCGCTTCCTGAAGGATCCGCCCTGCATTTACAGGATTTGTCAGACGTTTCCGTCAGGAGGTCGGGTCGCGGGCTGTAAGTCCCGTCTGGTTTGCCGTGGTTGCCTTGTAGGCCCGTCTCACACGGCGCATCTTCAGGGCCTGGTAACCCTGAAGGACGCAAGTCATGTTAGTACTCAGTCGCGTAGTGGGCGAATTGATTTCAATCGGCGACGACATCTCCATCCGGGTCGTCGCTGTCGATGGCAACAGCGTGCGTTTCGGCGTCGAAGCGCCGCGCCACATCAATGTGCACCGGTCCGAGATTTACGAGCGGATCAAGCGCAAGCAGCCGAAAAAGGAAAAGTCAGTCGAATAAATGC
Source organism: Pseudomonas sp. SDO55104_S430 (assembly GCF_054070595.1). Taxonomy (NCBI): domain Bacteria; kingdom Pseudomonadati; phylum Pseudomonadota; class Gammaproteobacteria; order Pseudomonadales; family Pseudomonadaceae; genus Pseudomonas; species Pseudomonas sp. SDO55104_S430. The sequence continues at coordinate 29,951 of NZ_JBSVXG010000064.1, forward strand.
TTGGGCACGTCGTGCTTGAGCATCAATTGGCATTGCTCGCTTTCCGGATCGAAGACGATCATCGCCTGTCCCTTGATCAAGGCCTGACGCACCCGCAGCACACGGGTCTGCAGCGGCGTGTCGTCGCCATTGTCGGTGCCGTCGCGGGTGACGAAGTCTTCGATCAGGCGGGTCAGGGTGTCGACTTCGAGTTGGTCGTGGGGAATCAGCATAGGCACCTCGGGGGAACAATGTCGGGATGCTACGGCGAATGTTCCGCTGCGGCTAGCCTTGGGGGCCTTGTGTTGTCTGATCTGCCGTCTTCGCGGGCAAGCCCGCTCCCACAGGTTTTTGTGTCGATCACAAATGGTTGGATCGACTCGAACCTTGTG
>NZ_JBSVXG010000065.1:0-30104 GCF_054070595.1 Pseudomonas sp. SDO55104_S430
AACGCGGGGCATCAGATTTCCAGCGTTATCGTTGACGACCATCGCGAGCATGCTCGCTCCTACAGGTTCTGTAGCGTTTCCAGGAGGATCTTCACCTTGGTAATCGACTCCTGATACTCCGCCTGCCACTCCGAATCGGCCACGATCCCGCCGCCGCCCCAGCAACACACCTGCCCACCCTTGACCAGCAAGCTGCGAATGGCGATGGAGCTGTCCATCTCGCCACGCACGTCCAGGTACAACAACGAACCGCAATACAGGCCACGCCGGGTCGGTTCCAGCTCGTCGATGATCTGCATCGCGCGGATCTTCGGGGCGCCGGTGATCGAGCCGCCGGGGAAGCTGCCGGCGATCAGGTCCAGGGCATCACTGCCATCCGCCAGTTCGCCGGTGACGCTGCTCACCAGGTGATGCACGTTAGGGTAGCTTTCCAGGCTGAACAGTTCCGGAACCCGAACCGAACCGGTGCGGCAGGTGCGCCCCAGGTCGTTGCGCAGCAGGTCGACGATCATCAGGTTTTCCGCACGATCCTTGGGACTGGCCAGCAGTTCGGCGGCGTTCGCGGCATCTTCGGCAGCGTTCAGACCGCGCGGGCGTGTGCCCTTGATCGGGCGGGTTTCCACATGACCCTCGCTGACCCGGACGAAGCGTTCCGGTGACAGGCTCAGCACCGCGCCGCCGTCGGGCAGGCTCTGGAAGCCGGAAAACGGGGTCGGGCAGGCCAGGCGCAATGCGCAGTAGGCGGTCCACGGATCACCTTCACAGGGCGCGCGGAAGCGTTGGGCGAAGTTGACCTGGTAGCAGTCACCGGCCTGGATGTATTGCTGAATGCGCTCGATCGCCTGCCGGTATTGCTCGGCACTCAGGTCGGCATTCATCGGCGCTTGCAGCTTGAAGGACTCGAAGGCGTCGGCGGCAGGCTGGCTGAACAGCTGGATCAGGCGCTGGCGCTCGCTGTCGGCCACTGTCGGGTGAAACACCAGTTGACTGGTGGCCTGCTGATGATCGCTGATCAGCGCCCAGTCGTACAGGCCGAAACGCGCATCGGGCAATTGCAGGTCATCGGCAGCCTGGCTGGGCAGGTGTTCCAGATGACGGCCGAAGTCGTAGCTGAGGTAGCCGATCAGGCCGCCGGCGAAGGGCAATTCATAGGGCGCGGGCAGGGAAGCCTGGCCCAGTTGCGCGAGGTTTTCCCGCAGGCGTTGCAGGAAATCGCCACCGCTTTCCTCGGCGGCCACCGTCAGTTCAGCCAGCGGCCAGGCGCTGAGCAGATCGAAGCGCCCGCGTTCGGCGGCGGGGCGGCCGCTGTCGAGCAACACGGCGCCGGGGGCGTGGCGAATGGCCGAGAAGTAATCGGCGGGGTTGGCGCGATAGGGCAGTGGGTGTACGGAACAGGTCAACATGGGCGGGTTGGATCAGCCATCGAGGCGGGGTGGCGATTGTAGTCCCCTGGGGGAATTGCTCCTAGGGGGGATGTCGGGGATCGGCAGATTGATGACCTGTAGGAGCGAGCATGCTCGCGATGAACCTGAGAGCACCGCGGGGTGTCAGGTTTCCAGCGTCATCGTTGACGACCATCGCGAGCATGCTCGCTCCTACAAGGGAGGGGTTAACCTTCTACTGGCGGAATATGCCCAAACATCTCCTGAACGAACGCCACCCGCTCTTCAACGGTTTCCGTCACGCCGCGGGCTTTCATCTCTTCCATCCGTGCTTCCACCGCGTGGGTGCGCAGGGTCAGGCCGCAGTCGTTGGCGATCTGGATGTTCAAACCCGGGCGGGCGTTGAGTTCGAGGATCAGCGGGCCTTTTTCCTGGTCCAGCACCATGTCGACACCGATGTAACCCAGGCCGCATAGCTCATAGCAGCCGGCGGCGAGTTTCATGAAGCCGTCCCAGTAGGGCAGTTGCACGCCGTCCACCGCGTTGGTGGTGTCCGGGTGTTTGGTGATGATGTTGTTCAGCCAGGTGCCGCGCAGGGTCAGGCCGGTGGCGAGGTCGACGCCCACGCCGATGGCGCCCTGGTGCAGGTTGGCCTTGCCGCCGGACTGGCGGGTCGGCAGGCGCAGCATGGCCATCACCGGGTAGCCCATCAGCACGATGATGCGGATGTCAGGCACGCCCTCGTAGCTGATGCTCTTGAAGATCTGGTCCGGCGTAACTCGGTATTCGATCAGCGCCCGGTCGCGGTGCCCACCAAGCGAGTAGAGGCCGGTGAGGATGCTGGAGATATGGTGCTCGATCTCTTCATGACTGATGATCTTGCCCGACACCGTTCGATAGCGACCCTCGAAACGGTCGGCGATCACAATGATGCCGTCGCCGCCCGCGCCCTGGGCCGGCTTGATCACGAAGTCGTTGCGCCCGCCGATGATCTCGTCGAGGTTGTCGATTTCCTTCTCGGTGGAAATGATCCCGTACAGCTCCGGCACATGGATGCCGGCGGCGATGGCGCGCTCCTTGGTGAGGATCTTGTCGTCGACAATCGGGTAAAGGCTGCGCTTGTTGTACTTGAGCACATAGTCCGCGTTGCGCCGATTGATCCCCATGATGCCCCGGGCTTCCAGGGCCTTCCAGGTCTTCCAGAAGCCGAACATCAAGCGTCAGCCTTTTTCAGGAAAGCCTTGAAACGTACCAGTTCGGTCAGGCGGTAACCGCGATAACGACCCATGGCCAGCATGAAGCCCACCAGGATCAGCAGGATCGCCGGGAAGGTGAACACGAAGTAGATCAGTTCCGGAACGCTCATGATCAGGTGCGCCAGGGAGGCGGCGAAGAGGGTGCCGACCGCCACTTTCATGGCATGGCTGGCGCCACGTTCTTCCCAGGTGATCGACAGGCGCTCGATGGTCATGGTCAGAATCACCATCGGGAACAGTGCCACCGACAGGCCGCGTTCCAGGCCCAGCTTGTGGCTGAACAGGCTGATGGCCGCGATCAACACCACCACGAACGTCAGCACCACCGACAGCCTCGGCAGCATTTGCAGTTTCAGGTGCTCAAGATAGGAGCGCAGCGACAAGCCCAGTGCCGTGATGATGGTAAACAGCACGATGCCGAAGCCCAGCTGGGTTTCGCGGAAGGCCAGGGCGATCAGCACCGGGGTGAAGGTACCGAGGGTCTGCAGGCCGATGAGATTGCGCAGGATCAGGATCACCAGCACGCCGATCGGGATCATCACCATGATCATGAAGGTCTGCTGGGTCTGCAGCGGCAAGCCGTACAGCGAGTATTCGAGGAAATTGGCGTCGGTGTTTTCGTCGGTCAGCTTGGCCAGGCGAATGGCGTTCATTTCGCTGTTGTTCATGCTGAAGGTGACGGTGGCTTTCTTGCCGCCATCGACGGTGATCAGGTTCTCATCGCCGGTCCACCACAGCAGGCGATCGGTCGGCAGGCCCTGTTCGCCGGTTTCCGGGTTGAAATACAGCCAGTCGGTGCCGTTGAAGCTGCGCAGCCACAGTTCCGGGGTCTGCGGCTGATCGGCGACCAGGCGAATGGTGTGGACTTTTTCCACCGGCACGTGGGCGATGGACAGCACCAGCTCGACGATGCGAGCTTTCTGCGAAGTCGACGGATCGCCCGCCAGCAGCAGCTTCACATTGTCGTCGTTGACATTGTTGACACGTTTGATCGCTTCGCCAACGAAGGTCTCGACGTCGGCCGAGTGCTGGCGGATCGGTGCGAGCAGGGCTTCGGCGGCTACTTTCTCCGGGCCTTCCACGGCAATGCTGTCACGGAAGGTCGGGCCCTTGATCTTGGTTTTTTCCGCGCTGTAGCGCTTGGTCAGCACCAGGCGGTAATAAAGCGTCTGGTTGCCCTTGGCCCGGCGTGCCGACCAGGTGACCTTGCGGTTGCCATCGACGCGGTTGACCGCCACCCCGTAGTTATTGGAGATGAAGCTTTCATTGAGGCTGACGTAGTCGCGGCTCAGCGGCGGCACGAACATCTGGATTTTGACCGGATCCTTGGCACTGGCGACGAACTCGACCTTGGCGTCGATGTTCCACAAGTCGTCGGTGGCGTCTTCGGTCACGGGAATGCCCAGTACGAAGATCTGATAGGCCGTGACTGAAATGCCCAGCACCACCAGGATGGCGATCAGCATTTTCAGATGGAGGGTAAGAGAGCGCATTGGAATTACTCTGCGGTATGAGCGTCGGTGGCGCAGGCGGGTTTGCCGGCAGCGTATTTAAGACTGGGGTCGACCAGCGCATCGAAGCGCTTGAGCGCCTCGGAGCCAATCAAAAGCGGGTATTGGAACGCACTTCGGTCGGTCAGGTTCACTTCTATGCTGCGAAGGGCCGAACCCATGCAGATATCCAGCTCGATCACCGGGCGCGCGGTGTACTTCTTGCCTTCTTCCGGATCGTAGTCGCCGGCGCGGCGCTTGATTTTGCTGACCCGGGCCAGCGGTCGTTCGATCGGGTGCGAATGCGCTGTGTCGATCGCCAGATAGAAGCGTACCCAGGATTCGCCATTGCGTTTGAAACGCTTGATGTCGCGGGCGCTCAGGGAAGCGGTCTTGGCACCGGTATCGAGCTTGGCCGCCACCTCCAGGTCGATGCCGCCCAGCGATGCGTACTCATTGAGACCATACACAGTCTTTTCCCCCGCGACGGCAAGCCCGGGCAGGCACAGTACATAAAGGAAGGCGGGGGGGAGCTTGAGTCTCATAAATCCTGGTGCGCAGCGGTCCGTGTTTCGATTCAAGACCCTGGCATTGCTGCGCAAGCTCCTCGTATGCCTATCAGGGTTTTATGACAGACAGTGCAGATGTGACAAACAAATGCGGGCGGCATTCTAGCACGGTGGTTTTATGGCGCCAGCGCTGCCCGGCACCTCAAAGTCGATGGACCGCTTCGTTATGGTGCAAGTGGTTATTAGACGATTGTTGACAATTTCCATTTATCCTTTGACTGCGATGGCTGAATTCGTTAGTTTTTGCCGCATCAGCTTTCAAGGTGTCGACAATATGCTGGATCAACTCGATCCCCCGATCACTGCCTCAGACGATACGGAAACGCTTTCCGAGAACGTCTTCCGCCGCATTCAGGCAGCCATCGTCAAAGGCGACATTGCGCCGGGCAGCAAAATCTCCGAGCCGGAGCTGGCCCGTACCTATGGCATCAGCCGCGGTCCGCTGCGCGAGGCGATCCACCGCCTGGAAGGCCAGCGCCTGCTGGTGCGCGTGCCGCACGTCGGTGCGCGGGTGGTGTCGCTCAATCATGCCGAGCTGCTGGAACTCTACGAAATCCGCGAGTCCCTCGAAGGCATGGCCTGCCGCCTGGCGGCCGAGCGCATGAGCGTCGAAGAGATCGACGAGCTGCGCCGTGTCCTCGAAACCCACGAGCGCGACGAGGCTTTCCAGGCCGGTCGTGGCTATTACCAGCAGGAAGGCGACTTCGACTTCCACTACCGGATCATCCAGGGCAGCGGTAACCGCACCCTCACGCAAATGCTCTGCGGCGAGCTGTATCAACTGGTGCGCATGTACCGCATCCAGTTCTCCACCACGCCCAATCGCCCGCACCAGGCCTTTGCCGAACACCACCGAATTCTCGATGCCATCGCCGACCGTGACGGTGAGCTGGCCGAGCTATTGATGCGTCGTCACATCGGCGCCTCTAAACGCAACATCGCCCGTCATTACCAGGACGGCGCCAACCCGACAGCCAAACGAGGTGAGTCATGAGTTCCAACAAGAGCACTCCAGGCCAGCGTTTCCGCGATGCGGTCGCCAGCGAGCATCCATTGCAAGTGGTCGGCGCGATCAACGCCAACCACGCACTTTTGGCCAAGCGTGCCGGTTTCAAAGCCATCTACCTGTCCGGTGGCGGCGTGGCAGCCGGTTCCCTCGGCGTGCCTGACCTGGGCATCACCGGTCTGGACGACGTGCTGACCGATGTGCGTCGCATCACCGACGTCTGCGACCTGCCGCTGCTGGTGGACGTGGACACCGGTTTCGGTTCTTCGGCGTTCAACGTTGCGCGTACCGTCAAGTCGATGATCAAGTTCGGCGCGGCGGCGATTCACATCGAAGACCAGGTCGGCGCCAAGCGTTGCGGCCACCGTCCTAACAAGGAAATCGTTTCGCAGCAGGAAATGGTCGACCGCATCAAGGCCGCCGTCGATGCACGTACCGATGACAGCTTCGTGATCATGGCGCGTACCGACGCCCTGGCGGTGGAAGGTCTGGAGTCCGCCCTGGATCGCGCAGCCGCCTGCATCGAGGCCGGCGCCGACATGGTGTTCCCGGAAGCCATCACCGAGCTTGAAATGTACAAGCTGTTCGCCAACCGCGTGAAAGCGCCGATCCTGGCCAACATCACCGAATTCGGCGCGACCCCGCTGTACACCACCGAGCAGCTGGCCGGTGCCGACGTATCGTTGGTGCTGTATCCGCTTTCGGCCTTCCGCGCGATGAACAAGGCCGCGGAAAACGTCTACACCGCGATCCGTCGCGACGGCACGCAGCAGAACGTCATCGACACCATGCAGACCCGCATGGAACTTTACGATCGCATCGACTACCACACCTTCGAGCAGAAGCTCGATGCGTTGTTTGCCGCGAAGAAGTAATGAACAACCTGTACCTGTACATGTGACCTGTGGGAGCGAGCCTGCTCGCGATGGACGTCAACGAAAACGCAGGGTGCCTGATGCCCCGCGGTGCAGCGTCCACCATCGCGAGCAGGGCTCGCTCCCACAGGTGCGCGTACTGACGAAATATCTCTGACAAATTCAAGAAGACTGGAGACAGCAAATGGCCGAAGCAAAAGTACTCAGTGGCGCCGGGCTCCGTGGCCAGGTAGCCGGGCAAACCGCACTGTCCACCGTGGGCCAGGCGGGCGCAGGCCTGACCTATCGCGGCTACGACGTTCGCGAATTGGCGGCTGACGCGCAATTCGAAGAAGTCGCTTACCTGTTGCTGTACGGCGAACTGCCAAGCAAGGCGCAACTGGCTGCCTACGTCGCCAAGCTGAGCAAGCTGCGCGACCTGCCGCAAGCGCTGAAAGAAGTGCTGGAACGCATCCCTGCCGACGCCCACCCGATGGACGTGATGCGCACCGGTTGCTCGTTCCTGGGCAACATCGAGCCGGAGAACGACTTCTCCGAGCAGTGCGACAAGACCGACCGTCTGCTGGCCGCCTTCCCGGCGATCATGACCTACTGGTATCGCTTCAGCCACGAAGGCAAGCGCATCGAATGCGTGAGCGACGAGCAGTCCATCGGCGGCCACTTCCTGCACCTGCTGCACGGCAAGAAGCCGAGCGAGCTGCACGTCAAGGTGATGAACGTTTCGCTGATCCTCTACGCGGAGCACGAATTCAACGCGTCGACCTTCACCGCTCGCGTGTGCGCCTCGACCCTGTCCGACCTGTTCTCCTGCGTCACCGCGGCCATCGGTTCGCTGCGCGGCCCGCTGCACGGCGGCGCCAACGAAGCGGCGATGGAAATGATCGAGCGCTTCTCGTCGCCTGAAGACGCGATCAAGGGCACCCTCGGCATGCTGGAGCGCAAGGACAAGATCATGGGCTTCGGCCACGCAATCTATAAGGACAGCGATCCACGTAACGAAGTGATCAAGGGTTGGTCGAAGAAGCTCGCCGACGAAGTGGGCGACAAGGTGCTGTTCCCGGTTTCCGAAGCCATCGACAAGACCATGTGGGAGCAGAAGAAACTGTTCCCGAACGCCGACTTCTACCATGCCTCGGCGTACCACTTCATGGGCATCCCGACCAAGTTGTTCACCCCGATCTTCGTCTGCTCGCGCCTGACCGGCTGGGCCGCACACGTGTTCGAACAACGCGCCAACAACCGCATCATCCGCCCGAGCGCCGAATACACCGGCGTCGAACAGCGCAAGTTCGTGCCAATCGAACAACGCTGATCGGGGAGGGGCTACACAGGGTCTGAATTCAATGCAGATCCCTGTGGGAGCGGGCTTGCCCGCGATGACGGAGTCACAGTCGACATCGATGTCGACTGACCCGACGCAATCGCGGGCAAGCCCGCTCCCACAGTGGATTGTGTTGAATTGAAATTCCGCACCTGGCCCCGCCTTTTGTATTTACCGTGACCGAGTCCCGACTGATGAACACAGAATTCCGTAAAACGCTGCCCGGCAGCCATCTGGATTACTTCGATGTCCGCGCGGCGGTCGAGGCCATTCAACCTGGCGCCTACGACACCCTGCCGTACACCTCCCGCGTGCTGGCGGAAAACCTTGTGCGTCGCTGCGACCCGGCCACGCTCACCGAATCCCTGAAGCAATTCATCGAGCGCAAGCGCGACCTGGACTTCCCATGGTTCCCGGCCCGCGTGGTGTGCCATGACATTCTCGGCCAGACCGCCCTGGTGGACCTCGCCGGCCTGCGTGACGCCATCGCCCAGCAGGGCGGTGACCCGGCGCAAGTGAACCCGGTGGTGCCGACCCAACTGATCGTCGACCACTCCCTGGCCGTCGAGCGCGGTGGTTTCGATCCGGAGGCGTTCGAGAAGAACCGCGCCATCGAAGACCGTCGCAACGAAGACCGTTTCCACTTCATCAACTGGACCAAGAAGGCGTTCAAGAACGTCGACGTGATCCCGCCGGGCAACGGCATCATGCATCAGATCAACCTGGAGAAAATGTCTCCGGTGATCCAGGTCCGTGACGGTGTAGCGTTCCCCGATACCTGCGTCGGCACCGACAGCCACACCCCGCACGTCGATGCGCTGGGCGTGATCGCCATCGGCGTTGGCGGCCTGGAAGCGGAAAGCGTGATGCTCGGCCGCGCCTCCTGGATGCGCCTGCCGGAAAGCGTCGGCGTCGAACTGACCGGCAAGCTGCAACCGGGCATCACCGCCACCGACATGGTGCTGGCGCTGACCGAGTTCCTGCGCAAGCAGAAGGTCGTTGGCGCATGGCTGGAGTTCTTCGGTGAAGGCGCCTCGGCCCTGACCCTGGGCGACCGTGCAACCATCTCCAACATGGCTCCTGAGTACGGCGCCACCGCCGCGATGTTCTACATCGACCAGCAGACCATCGACTACCTCAAGCTCACCGGCCGTGATGACGAGCAGGTGCAACTGGTCGAGCAATACGCCAAGCAGATCGGCCTGTGGGCGGACAGCCTCAAGGGTGCGCAATACGAGCGCGGCCTGACCTTCGATCTGTCTTCGGTCGTGCGCAACATGGCAGGCCCAAGCAACCCGCACGCCCGTGTCGCGGTGTCGGATCTGGCAGCCAAGGGCATTTCCGGCCAGTGGGAAGACGTCCCGGGCCAGATGCCGGACGGCGCGGTGATCATCGCCGCCATCACCAGCTGCACCAACACCAGCAACCCGCGCAACGTGATCGCCGCCGGCCTGCTGGCGCGCAACGCCAACAAACTGGGCCTGACCCGCAAGCCATGGGTCAAGTCGTCCCTGGCGCCGGGCTCGAAAACCGTGGCCCTGTACCTGGACGAAGCCGGCCTGACCGATGAGCTCGAACAGCTCGGTTTCGGCGTCGTGGCCTTCGCCTGCACCACCTGCAACGGCATGTCCGGTGCGCTGGACCCAGTGATCCAGCAGGAAATCATCGACCGCGACCTGTACGCCACCGCCGTGCTGTCGGGCAACCGCAACTTCGACGGCCGGATTCACCCGTACGCCAAACAGGCATTCCTCGCCTCGCCGCCGCTGGTGGTCGCTTACGCCATCGCCGGGACCATCCGTTTCGACATCGAGAAAGACGTGTTGGGCGTGGTCGATGGCAAGGAAATCCGCCTGAAGGACATCTGGCCGAGCGATGAAGAAGTCGACGCCGTCGTGAAGGCCTCGGTGAAGCCTGAGCAGTTCCGTCAGGTCTACATCCCGATGTTCGCCATCCACGAAGACAACGGCCCGAAAGTCGCGCCGCTGTACGACTGGCGCGAGATGAGCACCTACATCCGCCGCCCGCCGTACTGGGAAGGCGCACTGGCCGGCGCTCGTCCGCTCAAGGGCATGCGCCCGCTGGCGGTACTGCCGGACAACATCACCACCGACCACCTGTCGCCGTCCAACGCGATCATGATGGACAGCGCCGCCGGCGAATACCTGGCGAAAATGGGCCTGCCGGAAGAGGACTTCAACTCTTACGCGACGCACCGTGGCGATCACTTGACCGCGCAGCGCGCCACCTTCGCCAACCCAAAACTGTTCAACGAAATGGTTCAGGAAAACGGCAAGGTCAAGCAGGGCTCCCTGGCCCGCGTCGAGCCGGAAGGCAAAGTGATGCGCATGTGGGAAGCCATCGAGACCTACATGGATCGCAAGCAGTCGCTGATCATCGTCGCCGGTGCTGACTACGGTCAGGGTTCGTCCCGCGACTGGGCCGCCAAGGGCGTGCGTTTGGCGGGTGTCGAGGCGATCGTCGCCGAAGGTTTCGAGCGCATCCACCGCACCAACCTGGTGGGCATGGGCGTGCTGCCGCTGGAGTTCAAGCCGGGCACCGACCGCCACACCCTGGCCATCGACGGCACCGAAGTCTATGACGTGATTGGCGAGCGCACGCCGCGCGCCGATCTGACGCTGGTGATCCATCGCAAGAACGGCGAACGCGTCGAGGTGCCGGTGACCTGCCGTCTCGACACCGCCGAAGAAGTGTCGATCTACGAGGCCGGCGGCGTGTTGCAGCGCTTCGCCCAGGACTTCCTCGAAGAATCGGCGGTAGCCGTCTAAACACAGGCAGTACAGACACGGGGCTTTTGAGTCCCGTGTCTGTTTTAAGGAGTAACGAGCACCATGGCTCATGCAGCTCAAATAAAGATTCCCGCCACCTACATGCGCGGCGGCACCAGCAAAGGCGTGTTCTTCAGCCTGAAGGATCTGCCGGAAGCGGCTCAGGTTCCAGGTCCGGCCCGCGATGCCCTGCTGCTGCGCGTGATCGGCAGCCCCGATCCGTACGACAAGCAGATCGACGGCATGGGCGGCGCCACATCCAGCACCAGCAAGACTGTGATCCTGTCGAAAAGCATCAAGGCCGATCACGACGTCGATTACCTGTTCGGTCAGGTCTCCATCGACAAGCCTTTCGTGGACTGGAGCGGCAACTGCGGCAACCTGACTGCGGCGGTCGGTTCGTTCGCCATCAGCAACGGCCTGGTGGACGCCAGCCGCATCCCGCACAACGGCGTGGCCGTGGTGCGCGTATGGCAGGCCAACATCGGCAAGACCATCATCGCCCACGTACCGATCACCAACGGTGAAGTGCAGGAAACCGGCGATTTCGAACTCGACGGCGTGACCTTCCCGGCGGCTGAAGTGCAGGTCGAATTCCTTGACCCGGCAGCGGAAGAAGAGGGCGGTGGCGGTTCGATGTTCCCCACCGGCAACCTGGTCGACGACCTGGAAGTCCCGGGCGTCGGCACCTTCAAGGCGACCATGATCAACGCCGGTATCCCGACCATCTTCGTCAATGCCGAAGACATCGGTTACAAGGGCACCGAGTTGCAGGGCGCGATCAACGGCGATCCGAAAGCGCTGCTGATGTTCGAGACCATCCGTGCCTACGGCGCCCTGCGCATGGGCCTGATTTCAAACGTTGACGAAGCGGCCAAGCGTCAGCACACACCGAAAGTGGCGTTCGTCGCCAAGCCTGCTGATTACGTTTCTTCCAGCGGCAAGGCGATTGCGGCCGGTGATGTCGACCTGCTGGTGCGCGCGCTGTCCATGGGCAAACTGCACCACGCGATGATGGGCACGGCGGCAGTGGCGATCGGCACCGCAGCGGCGATTACCGGCACGCTGGTGAACCTCGCGGCCGGTGGCGTCGAGCGTAACGCCGTGCGTTTCGGCCATCCGTCCGGGACCTTGCGCGTGGGCGCCGAGGCCAGTCAGGTCAATGGTGAGTGGACCGTGAACAAGGCCATCATGAGCCGCAGCGCGCGGGTGTTGATGGAAGGCTACGTTCGTGTGCCGGGTGATTCTTTCCAGGTCTGACACCGAACACTGTGGGAGCGGGCTTGCCCGCGATGACGGAGTAACTTCCGACATAGATGTTGGCTGATCCACCGCAATCGCGGGCAAGCCCGCTCCCACAGGTGCAACAACTAACAATGAGAAGGGTGCAAACCCACCGCGATTACCCATACCGAGGTCCCATCAACGAACCACCTCACGAGTGAATCGAACATGAGCGCCAACGTTGACCTGAACAATCGCCCGGACTACGACCAGGTCCTGCAGGACATTGCCGACTACGTCCTCGATTTCCGCATCGAATCCGAAGAAGCCCTGAACACCGCCCGCAACTGCCTGATGGACACCCTGGGCTGTGGCTTGCTGGCGCTGCGTTTTCCCGAGTGCACCAAGCATCTGGGGCCGGTTGTCGAAGGCACGGTCGTGCCGTTCGGTGCGCGGGTGCCGGGGACGTCCTATCGGCTGGACCCGGTCAAGGCGGCGTGGGACATCGGTTGCACCGTGCGCTGGCTCGATTACAACGACACCTGGCTGGCCGCGGAGTGGGGTCATCCGTCGGATAACCTCGGCGGCATCCTCGCGGTGGCTGACCATTTATCACAAAGGCGCCTGGCCAGTGGCGATGCGCCGCTGACCCTGCGTACAGTGCTCGACGCGATGATCATGGCCCACGAGATTCAGGGCGTGATCGCGCTCGAGAATTCCTTCAATCGGGTCGGTCTCGATCATGTGATTCTGGTGAAAGTCGCCTCGACCGCGGTCACCGCCAAATTGATGGGGGCCAACCGCGAGCAGCTGTTGTCCGCGTTGTCCCACGCGTTCGCCGACGGTCAGGCACTGCGTACCTATCGTCATGCGCCGAACGCCGGGTCGCGCAAGTCCTGGGCTGCGGGGGATGCTTCCAGCCGGGGCGTGCGTCTGGCGGACATCGCCATGCGCGGTGAGATGGGCATTCCCGGGGTGCTGAGCGCGAAACAGTGGGGTTTTTACGACGTGTTGTTCAGCCATACCAACAACGATCTGGCGCTCAAGCCCGAAGACCGGCGCGCTTTCAGCTTCTCGCGACCGTACGGCAGTTATGTGATGGAAAACGTGCTGTTCAAAATCAGCTTTCCGGCGGAGTTTCACGCGCAAACCGCCTGTGAGGCCGCGGTAATCCTGCATCCGAAGGTGCGCAATCGTCTGCACGAAATCGACAGGATCGTCATTACGACTCAAGAGTCGGCGATCCGCATCATTTCCAAGGTCGGTCCGCTGGCCAACGCCGCCGACCGCGATCACTGCATCCAGTACATGACCGCCGTGCCGCTGGCCTTCGGCAATCTGGTGGCCGAGCACTACGAGGACGGTTTCCACCGGGCGCATCCGATCATCGATGTGCTGCGCGACAAGATGGTCATCGTCGAGGATCCGCGCTTCACCCGGGAATACCTGGAGGCCGACAAGCGTTCGATTGCCAACGGGGTGCAGGTGTTTTTCAAGGACGGTTCCAGCACCGAAAACGTGGTGGTGGAGTACCCGGTGGGGCATCGCCGGCGGCGGGCAGAGGGGATTCCATTGCTGGAGGACAAGTTCAGGGCGAACCTGGCGACAAGGTTCGCCGGGCAGCGTTGCGAGGAAATTTTTGCGTTGTGCAAGGACCAGGCGCGGCTTGAGGCGACCGCGGTGAATCGGTTTATGGATTTGTTTGTAATCTAGGGGACCGCGTTATCGTTCAATCGCGAGCAGGCTCGCTCCCACAGGGATTGGTGTTGGAATGCTAAACCTGTGTACACCCAAATCCTTGTGGGAGCGGGCTTGCCCGCGATGACGGTAGAACAGACGCTAGAGAAACTACTTGAACCGCCGCTCCACCCCTTTCTCCACAAGAATCTTCGCCGAGATTTCTTCAACGGAAAAATGCGTGGAGTTGATGTTCGGAATGTTCTCGCGACGGAACAGATTCTCCACCTCGCGCACTTCGAACTCGCATTGGGCGTAGCTCGAATAGCGGCTGTTGGGCTTGCGCTCGTTGCGGATCGCGGTCAGCCGGTCGGGGTCGATAGTCAGGCCGAACAGCTTGTGCTGGTGGGCGCGCAGGGCGTTTGGCAGGGTCAGACGCTCCATGTCGTCTTCGGTCAGCGGGTAGTTGGCCGCGCGGATGCCGAATTGCATGGCCATGTACAGACAGGTAGGTGTCTTGCCGCAGCGCGACACGCCCACCAGGATCAGGTCGGCCTTGTCGTAGTAGTGCGTGCGGGCGCCGTCGTCGTTGTCCAGGGCGAAGTTCACCGCCTCGATCCGCTCCATGTAATTGGAGTTGGAGCCGATCGAGTGGGATTTGCCGACGGAATAGGAAGAATGCTCGGTCAGTTCCTGTTCCAGAGGCGCCAGGAAGGTCGAGAAAATGTCGATCATGAAACCATTGGAAGTAGCGAGGATCTCACGAATGTCCTGATTGACGATGGTGTCGAAGATAATCGGACGAAAGCCGTCGACTTCGGCGGCTTTGTTGATTTGTTGTACCATGGCACGCGCTTTATCCACGCTGTCGATGTACGGCCGCGTGAATTTGCTGAAGGTAATGTTTTCGAACTGCGCCAGAAGGCTTTGACCCAGGGTTTCGGCAGTGATGCCGGTGCCATCGGAGATAAAGAAAGCAGATCGTTTCATTTGCACCTTGGGCCTTAAGCTAGTGACGAATCTTGGATATGATAGGCGCGATTTGCCGGCCGCCAATGGCCGGCATTCTCACTTATTTTCCAGGTCCAGGCCATACAGCCGGCAAACGCCCCCTTTGGCAGCCGGCTTCTGAGCTTTTCCAACACAGTTAGTGGAGAGATCACCTTGGTAGAGTACGTAGTTTCCCTCGATAAGCTCGGCAAACACGATGTTGAGCATGTGGGGGGCAAGAACGCATCCCTGGGCGAGATGATCAGCAACCTTGCAGGTGCCGGTGTATCGGTGCCCGGTGGCTTCGCCACAACCGCTCAGGCGTATCGCGACTTCCTGGAACTGAGCGGCCTTAACCAGCAGATTCACGACGCCCTGGATGCACTGGACGTCGATGATGTGAATGCTCTGGCCAAGACAGGTGCCCAGATCCGTCAATGGATCATGGAAGCCGAGTTCCCCGAGAAACTGAACGCCGAAATCCGCACCGCATTCGCCACCCTGTCCGCCGGCAATCCCGACGTGGCCGTGGCCGTGCGCTCTTCCGCTACCGCAGAAGACCTGCCGGACGCTTCCTTCGCCGGTCAGCAGGAAACCTTTTTGAACATCCGTGGTGTGGAAAACGTCATCCGCGCCGCCAAAGAGGTGTTCGCCTCCCTATTCAACGATCGCGCGATTTCCTATCGCGTGCATCAGGGCTTCGACCACAAGTTGGTTGCCCTGTCGGCCGGCGTACAACGCATGGTCCGTTCCGAAACCGGCACCGCCGGCGTGATGTTCACCCTCGATACCGAATCCGGTTTCCGCGACGTCGTGTTCATCACCGGCGCCTACGGCCTGGGTGAAACCGTCGTACAAGGCGCGGTGAACCCGGACGAATTCTACGTCCACAAGAAAACCCTGACCGATGGTCGTCCGGCCATCCTGCGCCGCAACCTGGGCAGCAAGGCCATCAAGATGATCTACGGCGACGAGGCCAAGGCCGGTCGTTCGGTCAAGACCATCGACGTCGACAAGGCCGATCGCGCGCGTTTCTGCCTGACCGACGCCGAAGTCAGCGAGCTGGCCAAGCAGGCGATGATCATCGAGAAGCACTACCAGTGCCCGATGGACATCGAATGGGCCAAGGACGGTGACGACGGCAAGCTGTACATCGTGCAGGCCCGTCCGGAAACCGTGAAGAGCCGCACCCAGGCGAACGTCATGGAACGTTACCTGCTGAAAGAAACCGGCACCGTGCTGGTGGAAGGTCGCGCCATCGGCCAGCGCATCGGCGCCGGTAAGGTCCGCATCATCAAGGACGTGTCCGAGATGGACAAGGTCCAGGTCGGCGACGTACTGGTTTCCGACATGACCGACCCGGACTGGGAACCGGTCATGAAGCGCGCCAGCGCCATCGTCACCAACCGTGGCGGTCGTACCTGCCACGCGGCGATCATCGCCCGTGAGCTGGGCATTCCGGCCGTGGTCGGTTGCGGCAACGCCACCGAACTGCTGAAGGAAGGCCAGGGCGTGACCGTTTCCTGCGCCGAAGGCGACACCGGTTACATCTTCGAAGGCGAACTGGGCTTCGACATCAAGAAAAACTCCGTCGACGCCATGCCGGACCTGCCGTTCAAGATCATGATGAACGTCGGCAACCCGGACCGTGCCTTTGACTTCGCACAGCTGCCGAACGCCGGTGTGGGCCTGGCCCGCCTGGAGTTCATCATCAACCGCATGATCGGCGTGCACCCCAAGGCACTGCTGAACTACGACGGTCTGCCGCTGGAAATCAAGGAAAGCGTCGACAAGCGTATTGCCGGCTACAACGATCCGGTCGGCTTCTACGTCGAGAAACTGGTCGAAGGCATCAGCACCCTGGCGGCGGCGTTCTATCCGAAGAAGGTCATCGTGCGTCTGTCGGACTTCAAGTCCAACGAATACGCCAACCTGATCGGCGGCAAGCTGTACGAGCCGGAAGAAGAAAACCCGATGCTGGGCTTCCGTGGCGCTTCGCGTTACATCAGCGAATCGTTCCGTGACTGCTTCGAACTCGAATGCCGCGCCCTCAAGCGTGTGCGTAACGAGATGGGCCTGACCAACGTTGAAATCATGGTGCCGTTCGTCCGTACTCTGGGCGAAGCGAGCCAGGTGGTGGATCTGCTGGCTGAAAACGGTCTGGCTCGCGGTGAAAACGGCCTGCGCATCATCATGATGTGCGAACTGCCGTCCAACGCGATCCTGGCGGAAGAATTCCTCGAATTCTTCGACGGTTTCTCCATCGGCTCCAACGACCTGACCCAGCTGACCCTGGGCCTGGACCGCGACTCCGGCATCATCGCGCACCTGTTCGACGAGCGTAATCCGGCGGTCAAGAAGCTGTTGGCCAACGCCATTGCCGCCTGCAACAAGGCCGGAAAGTACATCGGCATCTGCGGTCAGGGACCTTCGGACCACCCGGACCTGGCCAAGTGGCTGATGGAACAAGGCATCGAAAGCGTCTCGTTGAACCCTGACTCCGTACTGGAGACCTGGTTCTTCCTGGCAGAGGGTCAGGCTTCGGCTTGATTGCCATGTGAACAGGCCGTTCCCCGTGGGAGCGAGCCTGCTCGCGATGGTCGTGAACGATGATGTGTGTTTGCTGGATAAACGCGTTGTTCTGAAAACCATCGCGAGCAGGCTCGCTCCCACACGGGATCGCGGTTCGAAAGATTCAAGCAGGGCGGGCTCCTCCGGAAGCCGCCCTTTTTTGTGCAAGAGATTATGCAAAGCAGCAGCAACCTATTTCCTGTCGCCCTGATCAGCGCCGAACGACGCGGTGATCTGAGCGAAGATGTCTATCGTTTGAAACCCGCGAACAGCCCTGACGCCAGCGTCGAAATCGCCGTGACGCGCCTGGGCATGGCCGATGACTCGGCAGTGCGCGGCGTGCCGGTCATTCTCCTGCACGGCAGCTTTTCCAACCGACGCTTCTGGTTTTCCCCCAAGGGCCTGGGCCTGGGCGCGCATCTGACGCGGCTGGGGTACGACGTGTGGATTCCGGAAATGCGCGGCCACGGCCTGTCCCAGCGCAACCTGGACTACCGCAAGAACCGCGTCGCCGACTACGCGCGCTACGATCTGCCGGCCATTGGCGCCTTCGTGCGCGAGCAAAGCGGCCAGATTCCGCACTGGATCGGCCATTCGCTGGGTGGCATTACTCTGGCAGCGGCCTTGGGCGGTCAATACATCGGCGAGCCGGTGGTGGCATCCGCGGCGTTCTTCGGCACCCAGGTCAGCCGCACCTACTGGCCGTTGAAGATCCCGCCGGTAGAGTGGAGCGGCCGCTTCATTCTCAAGCGTTTCGCCCAGCTGTCCGGGTCACGGCTTAAGCGTGGGCCGGAAGACGAGCCGATTGGCCTGGCCCTTGAGAGCATGCGCTGGTACGGCCTGTTCGGGCGCTTTGGCGATGCCGACAAGGACTGGTGGGCCGGCTTGGCCGAAGTCCAGGTGCCGGTGCTGGCGGTGAGCGCGGCGGGGGATCATCAGGATCCGGCCTGGGCGTGCCGCAAGCTGTTCGAGCAGTTAGGCTGCGAGCACAAGCAGTTCATCAACCTGGGGCGTGAGCAGGGTTTTACCGAGAATTTCGGGCATGTGGAGATGCTGGTCAGCAAGGCGGCGCAGACCGAGGTATGGCCTCTGGTAGCCCGTTGGTTGGCGGATCAGCACACCCCATTGCTGGGTGAACAAGCGGACGTGGCCGCGGCAATCTAAGCTGGAGGCTCTAACAGGGGCATTCCGCTCTGGCCGGCTTGAGGCTAAGATATGACGGTTTGAGCTGTTCTGGTCATTTTCGATGATCGAATCATCAATGATGTTCGTGCTTTCTTCCTCTTTACAGGAGTTTCTCGATGATCCATTACCTCACGCCTGACCTGTGCGACGCCTATCCGGAACTGGTGCAGGTGCTGGAACCGATGTTCAGCAATTTCGGCGGCCGTGATTCCTTCGGCGGCGAAATCGTGACCATCAAATGTTTCGAAGACAACTCGCTGGTCAAGGAACAGGTCGAACTCCAGGGCAAGGGCAAGGTACTGGTGGTCGATGGCGGCGGCTCCCTGCGTCGCGCGCTGCTGGGCGACATGCTCGCCGAGAAAGCCGCGAAAAACGGTTGGGAAGGGCTGGTGATCTACGGTTGCATCCGTGACGTCGACGTCATCGCGCAAACCGAGCTGGGCGTCCAGGCGCTGGCCAGCCACCCGATGAAAACCGACAAGCGCGGCATCGGCGACCTGAACGTTGCCGTCACCTTTGCCGGGGTGACTTTCCACCCGGGCCACTACATTTATGCGGACAACAACGGCGTGATCATCTCGCCGAGCCCGCTGAAAATGCCTGAGTAAAACCTGACAGAAGGAATGCGGATGTTCGAGGAAGAAAACGCGCAGTGGGGATTGGTCCACGCCCTGGTGCTGGACGGTAAAGGCGGTGCGCGTTCGATAGCCCGAACAGAACTCGACGATCTGCAGCTGCAGGCCCATGAAAGCCTGTGGCTGCACTGGGATCGCAGTCATCCGCAAACCCAGACCTGGCTGCGCAAATCCAGTGGTCTGAGCGAATTCAGCTGCGATCTGCTGCTGGAAGAAAACACCCGTCCGCGTCTCTTACAGCTTTCCGACAGCGAACTGCTGCTATTTTTGCGTGGTGTAAACCTCAATCCGGGGGCTGAGCCTGAAGACATGGTCTCAGTACGGATCTTCGGTTCCGCCCAGCGAGTGATTTCCCTTCGGTTGCGCCCGTTGCGCGCCACTGAAGAACTGCTGGCGCAACTGGAGGCAGGCAAGGGGCCGAAAACCGCCTCTGAAATCATCCTCTATATGGCGCAGTACCTGACCAACAAGGTTCAGGATCTGGTCAGTTGCCTCTCCGAAGTGGTCGATGACGAAGAGGAAAAGCTGGATGCCGACGAACGGTATACGCCCGAACATGGAGAGGTTTTGCAGATCCGGCGCCGGGCTGCTGCGTTGAAGCGGTTCCTCGCTCCGCAGCGGGATATTTTCGGTCAGCTGACACGGATCAAATTGCCCTGGTTCGTCGAGGACGATGGCGACTACTGGAACGAATTGAACAACAGCCTGACCCGTTATCTCGAGGAGCTGGAATTGACCCGGGAGCGCGTGGGGCTGGTCCTGGAGGCTGAAGACCGAAGATTGAGCGTGCGCATGAACCGCACCATGTATCGCTTCGGGATCATCACCGGGATCTTTTTGCCGATGAGCTTTTTGACCGGTCTTTTGGGGATCAACGTCGGGGGGATTCCGTTATCCGGAAGTCCTTATGGCTTCCTCGTCGCCTGCGTGCTGATGGTTTCGGTGGCGCTCGGGCAGTGGTGGTTATTCCGGCGTTTGCGCTGGGTCTGAATGTAAACCTTGTGACCCGACCAAATTTGACCGCGTCTTTCACAGACATCACGAGAGGTGCGTATGCACGATCCGTTTGAACAGTCTTTGCGTGACATGCTCAATGCCGAACCGTCCAGCCGGGACGAGGATGCGTGCCTTGGCCGCGTACTGAAAACCGCCAACCGCCAGGTCGGCGCCGGCGATCTGTTCAGTCTGCTGGGCCGCTGGCTGCCCGCCCTGATGATCGCCCTCAATAATGGCTCGGCCCATGTGGCGCCGGTGTCCCGTCTTCGTAAACCTAACGCTCGCACTGCTGATAAGGCTGATTGAATATGGAACTTGATCTCTGGACACAGAGCCTCGTCACTGCAATGACTGCGCTATGGACCAAGGTTGCGAACTTCATTCCGAACCTGTTTGGCGCACTGGTTGTGCTGCTGCTGGGTTTCGTCGTGGCCAAGTTGCTGGACACGCTGCTGTCCAAATTGCTGGCCAAACTGGGCCTCGATCGCCTGATGGGCGGTACCGGCCTGACCAAACTGATGTCTCGCGCCGGCCTGCAGGTTCCGATTTCGACCCTGATCGGCAAGATCGTCTACTGGTTCGTCCTGTTGATTTTCCTGGTTTCCGCCGCTGAATCCCTTGGCCTTGAGCGGGTTTCAGCTACGCTGGACATGCTGGCGCTGTATTTGCCGAAGGTTTTCGGTGCCGCGCTGGTGCTGCTGGTAGGTGTCCTGCTGGCGCAACTGGCCAACGGCCTGGTGCGTGGCGCAGCGGAAGGCGTGGGACTGGACTACGCTTCAGGCCTTGGGCGAATCGCCCAGGGGCTGGTCATCATCATCAGTATTTCGGTCGCGATCAGTCAGTTGGAGGTCAAGACTGACCTGCTCAACCATGTGATCGTCATCGTTTTGATTACCGTTGGTCTGGCGGTTGCGCTGGCCATGGGCTTGGGAAGCCGGGAAATTGCCGGTCAGATTCTTGCGGGAATCTATGTGCGTGAGTTGTACCAGGTTGGGCAACAAGTGCGAGTTGGAGAGGTCGAAGGGCAGATCGAGGAGATCGGCACGGTTAAAACCACATTGCTGACGGATGAGGGTGAGCTAGTCTCTCTTTCCAATCGGATCCTCCTCGAGCAGCATGTGAGTAGCCGCTAACCCGGCAAATCCTGCTAATGTATGCCGCCGCAAAAATGCCTGCTGATGCCGGCTGCGGCGGACATTGACCTGACTGTCGGCCCGACTTGTTTTGAATAAAGCCCAACCGCTATCCACGCGCTACGACCCCCGTGAGCTCTCTGATGAGGAGTTGGTCGCGCGCTCGCATACCGAGCTGTTTCACGTAACGCGCGCCTATGAAGAACTGATGCGGCGTTACCAGCGAACATTATTTAACGTCTGTGCACGATATCTCGGGAACGATCGCGATGCAGACGATGTCTGTCAGGAAGTGATGTTGAAGGTGTTGTATGGCTTGAAGAACTTCGAGGGCAAGTCGAAGTTCAAGACATGGCTATATAGCATCACGTACAACGAGTGCATCACACAGTATCGGAAAGAACGGCGAAAGCGTCGCTTGATGGACGCATTGAGTCTTGACCCCCTTGAAGAAGCGTCCGAGGAAAAGGCGCCGAAACCCGAGGAGAAGGGCGGACTTGATCGCTGGCTGGTGTATGTGAATCCGATTGACCGCGAAATTCTGGTGCTACGATTTGTCGCAGAGCTGGAGTTTCAGGAGATCGCAGACATCATGCACATGGGCTTGAGCGCAACAAAAATGCGGTACAAACGTGCTCTAGATAAATTGCGTGAGAAATTTGCAGGCATTGCTGAAACTTAGTTCAGCGCAAATATCTCTTACGTGTAGGCAAGTTCTGATAGAATTGCCGCCGAGTTGTCCCCCGGTTTGCGGGACTGCTTCACAATCACCAGATGGGGATTTAACGGATGAAACTGAAAAACACCTTGGGCTTGGCCATTGGTTCTCTTATTGCCGCCACTTCGTTCGGCGCTCTGGCACAGGGCCAAGGCGCAGTTGAAATCGAAGGCTTCGCAAAGAAAGAACAGTTCGACAGCGCTCGTAACTTCAAGAACAACGGCAACCTGTTCGGCGGTTCCGTTGGTTACTTCCTGACCGACGACGTTGAACTGCGTCTGGGCTACGACGAAGTGCACAACGTGCGTTCCGACGACGGTCGTAACATCAAGGGCGCCAACACCGCTCTGGACGCTCTGTACCACTTCAACAACCCGGGCGACATGCTGCGTCCATACGTATCGGCTGGTTTCTCCGATCAGAGCATCGGTCAGAACGGCAAAGGCGGTCGTGACCGCTCCACCTTCGCCAACGTTGGCGGCGGTGCCAAGCTGTACTTCACCGAGAACTTCTACGCCCGTGCCGGCGTTGAAGCTCAGTACAACATCGACAAGGGCGACACCGAGTGGGCTCCTAGCGTCGGTATCGGTGTGAACTTCGGTGGCGGCTCCAAGCCAGCCGCTGCTCCAGTTCCAGCTCCAGAAGTCTGCTCCGACAGCGACAACGACGGCGTTTGCGACAACGTCGACAAGTGCCCGGACACCCCAGCCAACGTAACCGTTGACGCTGATGGCTGCCCAGCAGTTGCTGAAGTTGTTCGTGTAGAGCTGGACGTGAAGTTCGACTTCGACAAGTCGGTCGTCAAGCCAAACAGCTACGCTGACATCAAGAACCTGGCTGACTTCATGAAGCAGTACCCATCCACCACCACTACTGTTGAAGGTCACACTGACTCCGTCGGTCCTGACGCTTACAACCAGAAACTGTCCGAGCGTCGCGCAGCGGCTGTCAAGCAGGTTCTGACCAACCAGTATGGTGTTGAATCGTCCCGCGTTCAGTCCGTTGGCTACGGCGAATCCCGCCCAGTTGCTGACAACGCCACTGAAGCTGGCCGCGCTGTAAACCGTCGCGTAGAAGCGCAGGTTGAAGCCCAAGCTAAGTAATTAGCTCGCCGCTTTGAGAAAAGCCCGGCTCATGCCGGGCTTTTCTTTGCCTGCGATTTGGTGGGCTGCCGTCCCTGTAGGAGCGAGCTTGCTCGCGATGGAGGCCCAGCCACCGCGGGGCATCAGATACCCAGCGTCATCGTTGACCACCATTCGCGGGCAAGCCACGCTCCCACAGGTTTTGCATCCATCCCGGCTACTGCATCGTCTTTGTAGGAGCCGAGCTTGCTCGCGATGCAAGCCCAGCCACCGCGGGCATTCAGGCAGCCCGCGTCATCGTTGACCACCATTCGCGGGCAAGCCACGCTCCCACAGGTTTTGCATACATCCCGGCTGCTGCGATCCTTTGATCTTTTCTGCGGCGACTTCGCCGATTACAAGGATCGCCGGGCTTTTCAGTTCGAAGGCGAGAGCGTCTTCCTCCATGGCTGTCAGATCGCTGCGACACTCCCGCTGATGGGGCAGCGAGGCGTTCTCGATCATCGCCACCGGCGTTTGCGCCGCCATCCCGCCAGCCAGCAGTTGCTCACGGATTTCACCGAGTTTGGCCACGCCCATGTAGATCACCAGGGTCGTCCCACCCTGGGCCAGCGCCCGCCAGTTCAGGCTGCTGCCGTCCTGGGTATGGGCCGTCACCAGCGTCACGCCTCGCGCCACCCCACGCAGTGTCAGCGGAATATCGCATTGCGTCGCGCCCGCAAGCCCGGCGGTAATGCCATTGACCAGCTCCACCTCGACCCCACGCTCACGCAGCCAATCAGCTTCCTCGCCACCACGCCCGAAAATGCACGGATCACCGCCCTTGAGCCGTACCACGCATTTGCCCTGGCGCGCGTAACGCAGCATCAAGCGATGGATGAATTCCTGCGGCGTCGAGCGGCAGCCGCCGCGTTTGCCCACGGGGATGATTCGCGCATTGCCACAATGCTCAAGGACCGCGTCATTCACCAGATCATCGATCAGCACGACATCCGCTTCTCTCATCGCCCGCACGGCTTTGAGCGTCAGCAGTTCCGGATCACCAGGTCCTGCACCGACCAGCCAGACTTTTGCGTTCATCGTGTTGTCCTCATTTGGAAAATTCGTCATGGCCAGCCGTCAGCCATGAAACAGCGCAAACAACAGCGTCAGATTGATCAACAACGAGCCAACCGCCAGCGCCCGCCAGACCTTCAGCGGCTCGCGTTCCAGCAGGGGGCGGGGGCGTACGTTCAGGCTGCGGCGCTCCCCCTGTTCCATCAGCAGCAACCATTCTTCCGCCGTTTCAAAGCGCTGGGCCGGATCCGCTGCCACTGCGCGCTCCAGGCTTTGGGTCAGCCATTCCGGCAGATCCGGGCGATAGCGGCTGGGATTCACCGGCACCCCGAAGCGGGGACGCTGGAACGCTTCGATTTCGCCATAGGGGTAGTGCCCGGTAAGCAGGTAATAAAGGGTCACGCCTACCGCATACAGATCCTGCTGCGGCGCCGGCTTGTCACCGCGAAACCCTTCCGGCGCGATATAGCTCGGGGTGCCGGGCAGGGTAGAGGGCTGGTCTTCGGACAGGCCGGGGCACCAGGCCAGGCCGAAGTCCAGCAGGCGCAATTCGCCGTCGTCCCCCAGCAACAGGTTCTCCGGCTTGATGTCGCGATGCAGGATCTGCCGACGATGCAGCAGACCGACCGCCTTGAGCAGGCGTTCGGCCAACTCCTGCCACTGGGCCAGCGGCAACGGCCCGCTCTGCGCAAACAGCTGCGCCAGGGTGACGCCGGAATATTCCCGCATCACGTAGTACAAATGCTGACGCTGACCGGCCGCATGGACTTCAGGAAAATGCCGGCCGGCGACGCGCTTGAGAAACCATTCCTCAGACAGCAACGCTTGCCCGGCCAGATGATCATCGCGCAGCGCGCCGGGCAGGGTTTTCAGCAGCCAGGGCTGTTGTTGGGCATCACGCACCCGATACAGCAGTGACTGCTGACTCTGGCCGACAATGCTTTCGATCTTCCAGCCCTCGAAGTCCTGGCCGGGTTTCAGCGCCGGCGGCAGCGGCCATTGCTGCAAATGAATCAGCGCATCGCCGATGCTGGTTTCCCCCAGGGCATCGACCCGCACCAGCATGGCGCTGGCGTTGTCCTGGCTGCCGGCCAGATGCGCCGCATTCACCAAAGTCTGCGCAGCGCTGTCGAGATCGGGTTGGTCGCGCAGGATCGCCGCAATCGCCGTATCCCCCAGCACCGCCCAGACCCCATCGCTGAGCAGCACGAAGCTCTCATCGACCCGCAGTTCACCGTCGAGAAAATCCAGCACCAGATGCTGATCGAGCCCCAGCGCGCGCTTGAGCACATGCTGCATGCCCGGCTGTTCCCACACATGATCTTCACTGACCCGCTGCAACTGATCGGCGTGCCAGCGATAGACCCGGCAATCGCCGACATGGGCCAGAGTAAAGCGCCGGCCACGCATGACCAGCGCACTCACCGTGGTCAGCAGCGGCTGCCCGCCGCCATTAGCCTGTAACCAGCGGTTCTGTGCCAGCAGCAGGCGATCCAGCGCCTGGGCGACGCCCCAGGTTTCCGGGGTCGCGTAATAGTCCAAAGCCAGAGCCTGCAAGGTCGAGCGGGCGGCCAGGCCACCATCGGCGCACTGGCTGACGCCGTCGGCGATGGCGAACAGGTAACCCTTGCTCGCGGCCAGTGCCGGGGCCGGCGTGACCAGGCGCAGGGCGTCCTGGTTTTCCTCGCGCGGCCCGGTGGCGCTGGCTTCGGCAAAACTCAGTTGCAGGCTCATGGCGATCTCAGACCCGGGCAGCGGTCACAGCGGCCGACCCCCAAGTGGTTCTCCAGCGACGTTTCACGCCGTGCAGGCCGAACCAGGCGAGTACCGCGAGGCTCGCGAACAACCACAGCGCCATCTGGTAGCTGCCGGTGTTTTGCTTGATCGCGCCCATGCCCGCCGCCAGGGCAAAACCGCCGATGCCGCCGGCCATGCCAATCAGCCCGGTCATCACACCGATTTCCCGACGGAAGCGCTGCGGTACCAGCTGAAACACCGCGCCGTTGCCGGCACCCAGACCGAGCATGGTGCACACAAACAGTGCCAGCGCCGCGTAGGAGCTCGGCAGGTTGAAACCCACGGCCGCGATGCAGATCGCCGCCACGGTGTACATCCCCAGCAAGGTGCGGATGCCGCCGAAGCGATCCGCCAGGGCACCACCCAGAGGGCGCATCAGGCTGCCACCGAACACGCAGGCGGCGGTGTAATAGCCGGCGGTGACCGGGCTCAGGCCGTATTGGTCGTTGAAGTAGCCGGGCAGGGCGCTGGCCAGGCCGATGAAGCCGCCGAAGGTCACGCTGTAGAAGAACATGAACCACCAGCTGTCACGGTCGCCCAGCGCCTTGAAGTAGTCGGCCATCGACTTGGCTTTTGGCCGCTCCGGGGCATTCTTGGCCAGCCAGGCGAAGACGATCAGGGTCAGGATCAGCGGGATCAGGGCGAAGCCGAAGACGTTGCTCCAGCCAAACGCCGCCGCCAGTACCGGTGCAATAAGCGCTGCCAGCACGGTGCCCGAGTTACCGGCCCCGGCGATGCCCATGGCCTTGCCCTGGTGCTGCGGTGGATACCACTGCGACGCCAGCGGCAGGGCCACGGCGAAGGACGCGCCGGCCATGCCGAGGAACAGCCCCAGCAGCAGAGCCTGCTCGTAGCTGTGGATGCCGAGTTTCCAGGCGCCGAACAGCGCGCAGATGACGATCACCTGGCCGATCAGACCAGCGGTTTTCGGCGACAGACGATCGGCCAGCATGCCCATCACGAAGCGCAGGATCGCCCCTGCCAGAATCGGCGTCGCTACCACCATCCCGCGTTGCTGGGTGGTCAGGTGCAGGTCGGCGGCGATCTGCACCGCCAGAGGGCCGAGCAGGTACCAGACCATGAAGCTCAGGTCGAAATAGAGGAAGGCCGAGAACAGGGTCGGGGTATGGCCGGATTTCCAGAAGCTTGAATTCATCGCGCACCTCAGCTGAAAGGAGTCTCGAACGGGAGTCAGTCGGGGCGCCGCCGGGCGGCACCACCGGCCCCGGGCTATGGGGCCAAAACAAAAAAACGCCGCTACCCGATTCGCCATGGGCGAAGGGGGTGAGCGACGTCTTTGTCGTAGGTGGGGCAACCGCCGTTGGTTACCTGTATTGATTGCTTAGCGAGATTTGTGCCAACGCACAGACCTGTAGCAGCTGGCGAAGCCTGCGTCCGGCTGCGCAGCAGTCGCAAAACCTGAATGCGAGGTCTGTCTGACACACCGCGTGTGCTGATTTCACGACTGCTTCGCAGCCGGACGCAGGCTTCGCCAGCTGCTACAGGGACCGCGTTTCAGGGAGAAATCGGATGTTTCACCCTCCCCCGTAGGAAGATTCTGAAATCCGCGCAAAAGGCTACAGCGCCTTGCGGCATTGCCTACGGCTCCGCCAGAATCCGCCGGCTTGTGCGCTTTGGGGGCCGTCGCTAACTTGGTTCGCGTCACCGATTGTCGGTGATCGGGTTTAGTAGCCCGTGCTCATATGTAGCGCATCTGCGCTCCTGAAAGGCAGGTATATCCATACCTGCCCTTGACGGCAGCCGTGCGTAGGGCGCTTTAGGGCGCGCCGGCCTCATATGACCCGGTCTACTAACCTGCGCACAGCTGCCACCCTCTTGATTAGTCGCGACTTGGTGTTGGCTGGCATTCATGTTCCCCAATCTTCAAGGACCTGAATCATGACCAACCCACGCAAACCCAATCCCTTCTTCCACGTCGCTCCCGACATCGACAACCGCACCCTGCTTGAATACGCCAGCGTCTCCCTGGCCTCGGCCAGCGCGATGGCGAGCGACTTCGCCCGAAACCTGAAGGAGTCGGATGGGCATATTCTGTTGGGGATTCAGCAGTCGATCATGCTGGGAGAGATGGCGGTGAATCGGGTCCTCGACAACCTCGATCCCCCGTGACCCCCGCCCCTTGTGGGAGCGAGCCTGCTCGCGATGGACGTCCAGACAATGCGGTCATTCAAAGGATCCGCGTTATCGTTGGCGTCTATCGCGAGCAGGCTCGCTCCCACAGGAAGAGGCGGTGAAGCGTTATGCGCCGTAGCGCTTTTGGCCCCAGGCGAGCAGGCCTTGCAGCAGTTCTTTCAACACCACCCGAGTTGGCTCGGCCAGATCCGCGCGGTAGCGGAACGGTTCGAATTCTTCCATGTAGGTGCACTGGCCCAGTTCCAGTTGCACGGCGTGGATGTTATCTGCCGGGTTGCCGTAGTGGCGGGTGATGTGGCCGCCTTTGAAGCGGCCGTTGAGCACGTGGCTGTAGTCCGGGTGGCCGGCGCAGATGGCTTCCAGTTGCGAGGCCAGTTGCGGGTCGCAGCTGGCGCCGTTGAAGGTGCCGAGGTTGAAGTCGGGCAGCTTGCCGTCGAACAGGTGCGGGATGATCGAGCGGATCGAGTGGGCGTCGAACAGCAGCGCATAGCCGAACTCGGCCTTCAGGCGCGCAAGCTCTTGCTGCAGGGTGCTGTGGTAGGGGGTCCAGATTTTTTCCAGATAGGTTGCGCGCTCATCCTTGGAAGGCTCCAGGCCTTCCCGGAACAGCGGCACGCCGTCGAACAGGGTCGCCGGGTACAGGCCGGTGGTGGCGCCGACGTACAGCGGCTTGTCGTCGGACGGCCGGTTCAGGTCGATGACGAAACGCGAATACTCGGCCGCCAGGGTGCTGGCGCCCAGTTCGCTGGCGAAGTCGTACAGCTGCGGGATGTGCCAGTCGGTGTCCGGCAGGCTTTTCGCGTCGGGGATCAATCCGGCTTCAACTGTTGGGGTCAGACGGGTACCGGCGTGGGGCATACTGATCAGCAGCGGTACCCGGCCTTGTTTGAAGTTCAACACCTTATCCACAACGACTCTCCTACAGGCTCGTTTCGACGCCGTGACGCACGACGCGTTTTTCCAGATCACCGCCCAGCCAGTACGACAGGTCGGCCGGACGATCGATTTGCCAGGCGACGAAATCCGCCACCTTGCCTACCTCGATCGAACCGTGGGTGTCGGCCATGCCCAGGGCGGTGGCCGCATGAATGGTCGCGCCGGCCAGGGCTTCTTCCGGGGTCATCCGGAAGCACGTGCAGGCCATGTTCAGCATCAGGCGCACCGACAACGCCGGCGAGGTGCCCGGGTTGAGGTCGCTGGCGATGGCGATTTTCACACCGTGCTTGCGCAGTGCTTCCATCGGCGGCAATTGGGTTTCGCGCAGGAAGTAGAACGCACCGGGCAACAACACCGCGACCGTGCCGGACTTGGCCATGGCGATGGCGTCGTCTTCGTCCATGAACTCCAGGTGATCGGCGGACAGCGCCTGGTAGCGCGCGGCCAGGCTGGAACCGTGCAGCGACGACAATTGCTCGGCATGCAGCTTCACTGGCAAGCCCAATTTGTGCGCGGTGACGAACACGCGCTCGACCTGTTCCGGGGAAAAGGCCAGGTATTCACAAAACGCGTCCACGGCATCCACCAGCCCTTCGGCGGCCAGGGCCGGGAGCATTTCGGCGCAAATGTGATCGATGTAGTCGTCGGCGCGGTCCTTGTATTCCGGCGGCAGAGCGTGGGCGGCCAGGCAGGTGGTGCGCACACTGATCGGCAGCTCGGCGCCCAGGCGACGGGCCACGCGCAGCATCTTGCCTTCGTTGGCCAGGTCCAGGCCGTAGCCGGACTTGATCTCGACGCTGGTGACGCCGTCGCGCATCAGGCTTTTCAGACGGCGGGCGGCGCTGGCGAACAGTTGCTCTTCGCTGGCGGCACGGGTGGCGCGCACGGTGCTGGCGATGCCGCCACCGCTGGCGGCGATTTCCGCGTAGCTGACGCCTTGCAGGCGCTTTTCGAATTCATCGCTGCGGTTGCCGCCGAACACCGTGTGGGTGTGGCAGTCGATCAGGCCCGGGGTGACCCAGGCGCCGTCCAAGTCATTGACCGCCGAAAAGTCGCCGGACGGCAGTTCACTGCGCGGGCCGACCCACTCAATGTGCGCACCGGACGTCACGATGGCCGCGTCTTCGATGATCGAATAAGCGCCTTGGGCCATGGTTGCGACGTGGCAGTGTTGCCAGAGGGTTTTCATCCCAAATCCTCGTTGTGTTCAAAATCGGTTCGCGGGCAAGCCTCGCTCCTACAGGTTTGATGTCGCCCCTGTA
>NZ_JBSVXG010000066.1:0-30018 GCF_054070595.1 Pseudomonas sp. SDO55104_S430
GGGTTTCGATCAGCCCTGTAGGAGCGAGGCTTGCCCGCGAAGCTTTTAAAACCGCGTCTGAACGGCCAACTCGAACGTGCGCGGCGTCCCCAGGTAGTACGCCGGCGAAACATGCGCAAACTCGGCATACACCTCATTCGTCAGGTTGCGCACTCGCCCGGTGATGGTGGTGTGCCGATCCACCTTGTAGCTGAGGAATGAACCGAACAGCGTGTACGACGGCACGGTCATGGTGTTGGCGCTGTCGGCATACACCGACGCCACGTAACGCGCATCCACTCCGCCTTGCCATTGCGGCGAAAAATCATAAGTCAGCCACAGATTGCCGACCCGGTCCGGCACGTTGGTCGGCGTATTGCCCTTGCGCGAAACCACCTGGCCTGCCGCATTCTTCTCTGTGAATTCATCGTATTGCGCGTCCACCCAGGCGAAGTTGCCCTCCACCAGTAGCCGATCCGTGACACGCAGCGAGCTGGCCACCTCCACACCCTTTGAGGTCTGCTGCCCCACCGGAATGCTCAAGGTCGGATCCAGCGGATCGGTCACCGCAAAGTCCTTGCGCTCGATGGTGTACGCCGCCACCGTCGCTGAACCGCGCCCGTCCAGATAATCGAACTTGCTGCCGATCTCCCACTGCTTGCCCGTGGACACATCGAAGTCCTGGGTGCCGATGGGCTGCTCGGCGGCGGTGCTGTATTGCACGTAGACATTGGCTGACGGCAGGACTTGATAGGTCAGGCCGGCTCGCCCGGTCACCGGTTCCCAGCTGCGCTTGAGGTGTCGCGGGTTGTTCGCGGTCACGACGCGATGGTTGGTCACGTCCAGGTCGATGTCGTCATAGCGCAGGCCGGTGAGCAGCGAGAGTTTGTCGGTGAGCGCGAGGCGGTTTTCAACGAACAGCGCCTTGGTGGTGACTTCGTTGGTCTTGTCGCTGACATAACCTTGCTGCGTCCCTGGAATGTCGTAGAAGTGCCCCGGCTGGTAGTTGTTCGGATCGACCGTGCTGGCGCCTTTGACGTTCAGCGGCGAGTTGGTTGTCTGGTTGACCTTGTACTCGAAACCGCCGGACCAGGTGGTCGCCAGTCCCAGCATTTCGGTGTCGTGGCGCAGCTCGAACTGGTTGCCGTTCTGCTCACCCTGATGCCGCACCTGATACGCCGTGGAGCGATTCACCGCCGAGTTGTCGGCGTTGTACTGATAGGTCTCCAGGTTGCGGTAATCGCGCTGACTGTCGAGGTGGTAAAGCATGTTGCGCAGGGTGGTGCTGTCGTTGATCCGGTAGTCGATGATCGAGCGCACCCAGATCGTACGCTGCTCGTAGCGGCCATCCTCGACGTTGTAGTTTTTGAAGCGGTTGTGCTTGTCGATCTTCAGCTCGCCCGCCTTGGGATTCAGCACCGGGGTGCCCCAGTAGGGACTGTCCTCGTGCTCGTCCTGATATTCCAGGGCCAGGGTGTGGGACAGGTCGGGCGTGAGGTCGCTGAGCAGGGAGAACGCGACACTCCAGGCATCGCGCTCCTGGCGGTCGATGTAACCGTTACCGGTGTTGTGGCTGACGTCGAGACGGGCGTAGTGCTGCACGTCGGCGCCGGCCTCGCTCAAGGCGTGATTGACACCGAACGCGGTCTCGGTGGTGTCGTAGGTGCCGTAGCTGACACGGCCTTCCAGCGCCTGCTCGTCACGGGTTGCCAGCTTGGTCACGTAGTTCAGCGAACCGCCCACGGAGCCGGCGCCATTGATCAACGAAGACGGTCCGCCGACCAGCTCCACCCGGTCATAGATCCATGCATCCACCGGCCGTGCGAGACCGCCGGAGACATTGACGCCGTTGAACATCTGGGTGATCTGGCTGCTGGTGAAACCGCGGTAGGAGACGAAACCGCCGAAGCCCGGCGGTGCGCTGGCGTTGACCCCGGGCAGGGTGTTGGCGGCGTCCTGGAAGTTCTGGGCGCCGTGGCGCTCGATGTCATTGCGGTTGGCGATGGCCACCGAGGCCGGGGTATCCCGCACGCTCAGACCCAGGCGCGAGGCCATGCCGCTGGATTGATCAAGGTCGAGACCCGGTTCGGCGTCTTGCTCGCCATCGATAGTGATCGGCGCGAGGTCGACGGTGGATTGCGCCCAAGCGCTAACGGACAGGCAGCCGAACAGGCTCGCCAGCAAAGGAACGTGTTTCATCGATAAATCCTGAATGCTTGATTGCAAAGCAGCGCACGCGCGAACGCCTCGCGTTGGCGAAGTGAGCTGGTCGATTAAGGCAAGAGATTCAGGCGAGCGGCGGCGCGCGCGGATTGGCCGAGGGCCAGGTGAAGCGGGCAGGGAGGTCGGCGTTGGCAATCGGCGCCAATGGAGGGCTGTGTTGCTCGGGGAGAATCGCCAGGGTCAGGCTGGAGTTGAACGCCGGGCCCATGCCGCCGCTGGAGCACAACGGACAGCCGAACGCCTTGGACAGCGTCGGCAATTGATCGTCGGAAGATTGGCTCGAAACCGGAGTCTGGGTCGCCGGGTCGACGGTACAGAACTGTCCGCCGATGCCGTTGAGCTGCATTCCGACCATCTGCCCGTGACCGATGCTGCAGGCGAACACATTGAACAGAACGCAGCAGTAGAGCGTCCAGGCCAGCAGTGAGCGATCGGAGCGGGAGAATTTCATGGGGCGGCACTTTACTCCTCCGCCGACCGGTCGTGCACGACAAAAAATGCCGACTAGGATGATTCTGTCCAAATCTCTTTCAGGGATCTTCAACCATGACCTTTGCGTTGGCTCAATGGCTGGTGACGATGTTTGCAGTGATCAGTTTGGTACACGTGTATTGGGGACTGGGTGGCGAATGGGCAACGGTAGCTGCCGTCCCCCAGGTCCCGGTCGAAGGCAGCGTCCGTCTGCAACCGGCCTTCAAGCCCCGAGGCTGGATCACCCTGGTGGTCGCCGCCGCTCTGCTGATGATCGCGCTGCTGGTGTGTTTGCGGGTCGGCTGGTGGGTGCCGGTGATCGGGCATTGGTCACTGCAATGGCTGATCAGCGCGATCGCGATCCTGCTGTTCGCCCGGGCCATCGGCGATTCGGAGTTGGTGGGGTTCTTCAAACAGGTGAAAGACTCCAGGTTTGCCCTGTGGGATACCTGGATCTATTCACCGTTGTGCGTGATGTTGGGGGCGGGGTTGCTTGCAGTGGCCTGGGCCTGACCCACTCCCTGCAGGAGCGAGCACGCTCGCGATGGTCATCAACGATAACGCGGGGCACCAGATGCCCCGCATACCCGTGGGAGCGTGGCTTGCCCGCGATGGTCGTCAACGATGACGCTGGCTGCCTGATACCCCGCGGTGTTTCGTCTACCATCGCGAGCAAGCTCGCTCCTACAGTTGCAGTTACAGGTTTTGCGTTCGGCTGCTGACTTCGGCCGGCACATCATCCCCGGCCATGCGCTTGCGGAACAACGCCGCCCGCGCCAGCAGCAGCGTGGTCACCGGCACGGTGATCGCCAGCAGAATCGGAATCAGCCACGCATGCAGCACCGGCGCGGACTTGAGCGCCGAGAAGTAGATGATCGACGCCAACGCCACGCACCACGCCCCCAATGTCGAGGCCAGGGCGGGCGGGTGCATGCGTTGGAAATAATCCTTCATCCGCACCAGGCCAATCGCGCCGATCAGTGCGAACAGGCTGCTGAGCACCAGCAGGATCGCCACGGCAACTTCCACCCACAACGGGAGTTCAACGGTCATTCGATCACCTCGCCACGCAGGAGGAATTTGGCCAGGGCAAAGGAGCCGACGAAGCCGAACAGCGCGATCAGCAGCGCCGCTTCGAAGTAGGTATCACTGGCGTAGCGAATACCCAGGGTCAGCATCATCAGCATGGCGACGATGTACAGGTAGTCCAGCGCCAGGACCCGGTCCTGGGCCGATGGGCCTTTGAACAGGCGGATCAGGGTCAGGATCATCGCCACGGAAAACAGGAACAGGCTCAACAGAATCGCATTCGACAGCAGGGCGCTCATTCGAAAATCTCCATCAACGGGCGCTCGTACGTCGCCTTGAAGTGCTCGATGAGCGGCGCTTCGTCGTCTTCCAGGTCGAAGACGTGCAGCAGCAGGATGCTGCGGTCCAGCGCCAGTTCCGACCAGACCGTGCCGGGGACCACGGTGCAGATCATCGACAGGGTTGCCAGGCCGTTGGCATCGCGCAGGTCCAGCGGCACCTTGACGAAGCGCGAGCGCGGCGGGCGGCGGCCGGCGTTGAGCACGCTCCAGGCCACGGCGAGGTTGGATGCCAGCACGTCACGGCCAACCACCAGGAACAGGCGCAGGATCACCCATGGGCGACGGATGCGGATCGGCAGGGGGCGCAACTTGCGCATCATCAGCGGCGCGACGAAGCCCAAAATGGCGCCCAGCAGCAGGTTGCCAGGGCTGATCGACAGGTTCAGGACCAGCCACAACACCCACAATGCGAGCGAGAGCCAGGGAGCGGGAAACAGGCGCTTCATGGTTGCACCTCCAGCAGCGCCGCTTTGGCCTCGGGACCTGGAACCGCCCGGGTGCCGAGCACGGCCATCACGTATTGCTCCGGATTGTTCAAGGCATCGGCGGCGGCCTGGGTGTAGCGCAGCAGCGGTTCGGCCTTGAAGGTCAGGGCGATGCTCAGGCCCAGCAGGACGAAGATCGGCACGCATTCAAGGCGACGCAGCACCGGTGACGGGCGTTCCAGCGGCGTCCAGAAACGCTGGATGCCCATGCGGGAAAAGGCGACCAGCGAGGTCAGGCCAGAGATGATCAGCAGCGCCAGCAAACCCCACGCGGCATTCGAGATCGGCGCGTCACCGCCTAAGCCGAGAGGGTTGAGCAGGGCGTTGAGCAAACCAAGTTTGCCGATGAATCCCGAGAGCGGCGGCATGCCGACGATCAGCAGGGTGCAGGCAATGAAGCCGAGGCCGAGGAACGCCATGGTCCAGGGAATCACCTGGCCGACCACCGCTTTCTGCTCGTCGTCGAGGTTGACGCCCTTGGCCGGATGCAGGGATTCCAGCGGTCGCGGCAGCAATTCATTTTCGTCCTCCAGCGGCATTTCGTTCGCCGAGCGGGAGCGCTCGATCAACTCGGCCAGCAGGAACAAGGCGCTCAGTGCCAGAGTCGAGCTGACCAGATAAAACAGCGCTGCGCCGATCAGATTGGGTTGGGCGAAACCGATGGCCGACAGCAGAATCCCCGCCGACACCAGAATGCTCAGGCTGGCCATGCGTTCCAGGCGTTGCGCGGCGAGGATCGCCACGGCCGCGCAGACGATTGTCGCCATGCCGCCGTAGATCAGCCAGTCGCCGCCGAAGTACGCGGAAGCCCCCGCCTGGCCGGAAAACAGCAGAGTCCACAGTCGCAGGAAGGTATAGACGCCGACCTTGGTCATGATCGCGAACATCGCCGCCACCGGCGCGCTCGCCGACGAATAAGCCGGCACCAGCCAGAAGTTCAGCGGCCACATTCCGGCCTTGGCCAGGAACGCCACAGCGAGAATCCCCGCGCCGGCATGCAGCAGGCCGCGATCGGCTTCCGCCACCAGCGGGATCTTCAGCGCCAGGTCGGCCATGTTCAGAGTGCCGGTGACGCCGTAGATCAGCGCGGCGCCGATCAGGAACAGGGTCGAGGCCAGCAGGTTGATCGAGATGTAATGCAGCCCCGACGACACCCGCGCCCGGCCCGAGCCGTGCAGCATCAGGCCGTAGGACGCGGCCAGCAGCACTTCGAAGAACACGAACAGGTTGAACAGGTCCGCCGTCAGGAACGCGCCATACAGGCCCATCAGCTGAATCTGGAACAGCGCGTGGAAACTCGAACCGGCCTTGTCCCAGCGCGCCATGGCGAACAGCAGGGCGCTGACGCCGATGATCCCGGTCAGCACCAGCATCAGTGCCGACAGGCGATCGACCACCAGCACCAGGCCAAATGGCACTTGCCAGTTGCCCGGCAGGTAGACGCCGATGGAGCCGGGTACGCCGGTGGTTTGTGTCCATTGCAGTAGCAATACCGAGATACCCAGCCCCAGCAGGCTGGAAAACAGATTGATCTTGGCTTTGAGCGGACGGTGCTTTTCGCCGAGCATCATCATGATGGCGGCGGTCAGCAGCGGCAGCAGGATCGGGGCCGCGATCAGGTGCGTCATTGCATTCATTCTTTAGGCTCCCGGCCATCCACATGGTCGGTGCCGGTCAGGCCCCTTGAGGCAAGCAGGACCACCAGGAACAGCGCGGTCATGGCGAAGCTGATGACGATGGCGGTCAGCACCAGGGCCTGGGGCAGCGGGTCGGTGTAGTGCAGCAGGTCCTGCGGTACGCCGTCCTTGATGATCGGCTCCTTGCCGATGAACAGGCTGCCCATGCTGAAGATGAACAGGTTGACGCCATAGGACAGCAGGCACAGGCCCATGACCACCTGGAATGTCCGTGGACGCAGAATCAGCCAGACGCCGGACGCGGCCAGTACGCCGATGGCGATTGCGATGACTTCTTCCATCAGACGGCCTCCTTGATGGCGACGGGTTTGGGCAGGGCCGCAGTCTTGTGACCACGAACCGATTGGTGGGCAAGGGCGGTGAGGATCAGCAGGGTCGAGCCGACCACGACCGCATACACACCAACGTCGAAGAACAGCGCGCTGGCCAGGTGAATGTCACCCAGCAGTGGCAGTGAGAAATGCCAGGTATGGGTGGTCAGGAACGGATAACCGACCGCCATGGCACCAAGGCCGGTGACCGTGGCGAACAGCAGGCCGGTGCTCATCCAGCGCAGCGGCCGCAGGCTCATCTGCGCCTCGACCCACTGGGTGCCGGCGACCATGTATTGCAGGATGAACGCCACCGACATCACTAGCCCCGCGACAAAACCGCCGCCCGGCTGGTTATGCCCGCGCATGAACAGGTAGAACGAGACCACGAAGGCAATTGGCAGCAGCAGGCGCACCAGCACCGCCGGGACCATCATGAAGCCCAGCGCGGTATCGCTGGCGTGACGCGGGTTGACCAGATCGGTGACCACATCCGGCGCGAGCAGGCGCTGCTGGGCCGGCAGTTGCATGCTTTCCTTCGGCGGGCGGAAGCGTCGCAGCAGCGCGTAAACAGTCAGCGCAACTGCCACCAGCACGGTGACTTCACCAAGGGTGTCGAAGCCACGGAAGTCCACCAGCATCACGTTGACCACGTTGCTGCCGCCGCCCTCGGGCAGGGCGCGGCTCAGGTAGAAGGAGGAAATGTCGTTGGGGGTCTGCCGGGTCAGCATCGCGTAAGACAGCAGCGCCATGCCGCCGCCGACCGCGGTCGACAGCAACAAGTCGCGGATCCGGCGGATGCGGGCCTTGCGCAGGCTGCTGGGCAGTGGCGAGACTTCTTCGATCCGCCGCGGTAGCCAGCGCAGGCCCAGCAGGATCAGCACCGTGGTCACCACTTCGACCACCAACTGAGTCAGGGCCAGGTCAGGCGCCGAGAACCAGACGAAAGTGACGCAGGTCATCAGGCCGCAGACGCTGACCATGGTCAGTGCCGCGAGACGGTGATACTTGGCCTGATACGCGGCGCCCAGGGCGCAGGCGATCGCCAGCAGCCAGAGGGTCACGAACACGATCGAACCCGGAATCTTCGGCCTGTCGCCCCAGCTCAGGTGGCTGTGCAGCATCGGAATCAGGCCGGCCAGGACGGCGGCGAGCACCATCAGGAACAGCTGGGTTTGCAGGCGGCGGGTGCTGATTCGCCGCTCGAGGCGTCGGGCCAGGCGCATCTTGATTACCAACGCGCGTTCGAAAAAGCGCTTGCCATTGAACCGGCCAATCAGCGGCGGGTAGCGGAAGCGCCCGAGCTTGAGCTGATTGCGCAGCAACAGGTACAACACGATGCCGCCGGACATGGCGATCAGGCTCATGATCATCGGCGCGTTCAAGCCGTGCCAGATGGCGAGACTGTATTCGGGGAGCGTGCTGCCCACTACCGGCAGGGCAGCGGCTGCGAGTACCGGGCCGACCACCTGCGCGGGGAAAATCCCCACCACCAGGCAGGTGAAGACCAGCAGCTCCACCGGCGCACGCATCCAGCGTGGCGGCTCGTGGGGTGTATGGGGCAGGTCGGTGGCGGTCGGGCCGAAGAACACGTCGACGGTGAACCGCAGGGAATAGGCGACGCTGAAGGTGCCGGCGATGGTCGCCACGATCGGCAGGGTGGTTTCGATCCAGGCCGAGGCGTTGATGAACACGGTTTCGGCGAAGAACATTTCCTTGGACAGGAAGCCGTTGAGCAGCGGTACGCCGGCCATCGAGGCACTGGCGACCATGGCCAGGGTCGCGGTGAAAGGAATCAGTTTGATCAGGCCGCTGAGTTTGCGGATGTCGCGGGTACCGCTTTCGTGGTCGATGATCCCCGCGGCCATGAACAGCGAGGCCTTGAAAGTGGCGTGGTTGAGGATGTGGAACACCGCTGCCACCGCTGCCAGAGGGCTGTTGAGGCCGAGCAGCAGGGTGATCAGGCCCAGGTGGCTGATGGTCGAGTAGGCCAGCAGACCCTTGAGATCGTTCTGGAACATCGCGCAGTACGCGCCCAGCAAAAGCGTCGCGGCCCCGGCGCCGCTGACGATGTAGAACCATTCTTCGCTGCCGGACAGCGACGGCCACAGCCGCGCCAGCAGGAAAACTCCAGCCTTGACCATGGTCGCCGAGTGCAGATACGCCGAGACCGGCGTCGGCGCGGCCATGGCGTGAGGCAGCCAGAAGTGGAAGGGGAATTGCGCGCTTTTGCTCAGGGCGCCGATGAGGATGAGGGGAAGCAGGATGGGATACAGGGCATGTGCACGAATCAGATTGCCAGCGGCCAGGACCTTGTCCAGGTCATAGCTGCCGACCACATGGCCGAGCAGCATGACCCCTGCCAGCAGGCACAAACCACCGGCGCCGGTGACCATCAGCGCCATGTAAGCGCCGCGTCGCGCGTCGGCGCGGTGGTGCCAGTAGCCGATCAACAGGAACGAGAAAAGGCTGGTCAGCTCCCAGAAAAACACGATCTGGATCAGGTTGCCGGAGATCACCAGCCCGAGCATGGCGCCCATGAACGCCAGGAAAAACGCGAAGAACCGCGGCACCGGATCGTTCGGCGACATGTAGTAGCGCGCGTACAGCGACACCAGCGTGCCAATGCCCAACACCAGTAGCGAGAACAGCCAGGCGAAGCCGTCCATGCGCAGAACGAAGTTCAGGCCCAGGCTCGGCAGCCAGAAGAATTCCTCGCGGATCACGCCGCCGTGGGCGATCTGCGGATAAAGGAGAGCGACCTGAACAGTACCGATCAGGGCAACCAGGCCAGCCAGGAGGGATTCGGCATTACGTGCATTGTGTGGCAGCACGGCTGCCACACAGCTGCCCAAGAAAGGCAGAAGAAGTAGAACTATCAGGGACATAGGCTTCTAATCTGCGGAAGTTTGTGAAGCATCATACGTGCCAGCTTCCCGATCACCAAACGCCAAGGTGTCGCAGAATCCTACAAGGTAGACGGAAAAGTCCTGTTGCACAGCGTTTCAAACAACCGGCCAAAAAAAATCGCAGCCTGCGTAGGCAGTGTAGGAGCTGCCGCAGGCTGCGATCTTTTGATTCTGCTATTTAATTGTTGCTTTCGCTCTCCAGCGATTCTTCAACCTCGACAACCGCCTTACCCTTGGTCTTCAACTCACTGACGATCACCGCCGCCACAATCATCCCCGCACCCACTAGGGCAATCGCCGGCAGCCGCTCCCCGGCGATCCGCCCGA
This sequence comes from Pseudomonas sp. SDO55104_S430, assembly GCF_054070595.1. Classification (NCBI taxonomy): domain Bacteria; kingdom Pseudomonadati; phylum Pseudomonadota; class Gammaproteobacteria; order Pseudomonadales; family Pseudomonadaceae; genus Pseudomonas; species Pseudomonas sp. SDO55104_S430. The sequence goes on from NZ_JBSVXG010000066.1 coordinate 9,773, forward strand.
CGATGCCGGCCCACACCGGCTCGCCCGCGTAGATCAATGTTGCACGAGTCGGCGAGACGCTCTTCTGCGCCCAGTTCATCGCCACCTGAATCGCCGCACTCGCCACGCCCAGGCCCAGGGCGCTGCACAGCAGCAGCCAGGAGAAATCGGGGATGCGCTCCTGAGTCGGCACCACCAGCAAGAACGACAGCAACGAGGTGACAGCCAGTTGCACCACAGTCACCCGTTTCACATCGACCTGACCGGCGAAGTTGCTGATCAGGATGATCTCCGCGGCAATCGCGATGGCACTGATCAGTGTGGCGATTTCACCGGGGCTGAAATGGAACGATGCTCCGGCTGGGCCCGACAGCAGCATCAGGCCGGTAAACGCCAGCATGATCCCGATGCTCGGCATCAGCCCCGGACGGCGACCCAGCACCAGCCATTGCAGCAATGGCACGAAGGGCACGTACAACGCGGTGATGAACGCCGACTGGCTGCTGGGGATGCTTTGCAAGCCAACGGTCTGCAAGCCGTAGCCGAGCATGATCGCCACGCCGATGAAGGATCCGGCCTTGAGTTCGAAAAAGGTCAGTTCGCGCAGGCTGCGCCAGGAAAACAGCGCGACGATGATTGCCGCAGCCGCGAAGCGCAGGCCGACAAAAAACATCGGGCCGCTGACGGTCATGGCATGCTGGACCAGCAAAAAGGTCCCGCCCCAGACCATGGTGATCAATACCAGCACGCACTCAGCCTTGCTGAGCCGCAGGAAACGGGAGGAGGCTTGAGGGGAGTTCGCCGACGTCATGACCTTGCACACTAATTGAGGCGGACGCACAATGCGCCCGAAGTTGGGCAGTATACTGCGCAGCACCACCAAGTGAGCAATATAGTGCACAAAAATTCTTCTCAACGGGCGTCGGTCCTGCAGCATGTCAGCCACAACGTTCGCCGCCTGCGTCATGCCGCGGACATGAGCCAGACGGCCCTCGCGGAAAAATCGGGGGTCAGCCGGCGCATGCTGGTGGCCATCGAGGCCGGCGAAAAGAATGTCAGCCTGACCACCCTCGATCGCGTGGCAGAGGCGCTGGACGTGGCGTTCAGCGATCTGATCCAGGCGCCCGACGTGCGCGACCACAGCCGCATCAACGAACTGGCCTGGGCCGGGACGATTCCTGGCAGCAAGGCGGTGTTGCTGGCCAAGGCCAACGCCAGCCGCGAAGTCGAACTGTGGGAATGGCGCCTGGAGCCGGGGGAGCATTACCCGTCCGAGCCGGATGCCGATGGCTGGAGCGAGCAGTTCTATGTATTCGAAGGCTGCCTGACCTTGATGGTCGGCGATGTGCCGCATCACATAAATGCTGGCGAGTTCTTCATGTTTGCCAGTAATCAGCCACATTCCTATCGCAATGAGGGAGAAGTGGCGGTGCGATTTGTGCGTAATGTGGTGATTTGAACTGCTGTCTGTTCGCGGTTTACATGACCTCCATTTGAGATCGGTGAAAACGGCATGAGTGAAATTCAACAGGGATCGGCGACCGACCCCATCCGTCACGCAGACATCCTGATCATTGGCGGCGGCCTCAGTGGCGCGATGCTGGCGGCGCAACTGCTGCGATTGCCGGGTCGCCGGCAGGTGCTGGTGATCGAACCACGCGCCGAACTCGGTCGAGGCGAAGCCTACAGCGCCGTGGAACTGGGCCACACGCTCAACGGTAATGCGGCGCGCATGAGTGTCGATCCGGATAACGCCGATGACCTGACCCAATGGTTGACCGACTACATCGCCGCCGGCGGCTGGCCGGAGTCGGATGAGCAGCATGTGCCGATCAGCGAGCTGTTCCCGCCCCGGGGGATTTTTGGTCTGTACGTTCAGCAGCGCCTGGCCGAGGCGCAGGCGGTGGGCGCGCAGCACGGCTCGACCGTGGAACATGTGCGGGCCGAGGTGGTGGACCTGCAAAGCGATGCCGATTCCGTGCGCCTGACTTTGAGCGATGGTCAGCGATTGCAGGGCGCTTTCGCGGTGCTGGCGACCGGAATGTTCCCCGCCGCGCGTACGCCGCAAACCGAATCCAGCGGTCTGAACGCAGCGGCGCTCGATCCCTGGGATGTGGCTGCGATGCGCCAGCTCGATCCGCAGTCGACGGTGCTGATCATCGGCTCGGGCCTGACCATGGTCGACGCTGTGGTGTCGCTGGAGCAGGCCGGGCATCGCGGGCCGATCGAGGTGTTCTCCCGCCATGGTCTGCTGCCCCATGTGCGGCGGCAACCACCGGCCTGGCCGGACTTTCTCGCCGAGGACCACAGCATCCGCACACCAAGGCAACTGGTGCGCGAACTGCGCCGGCATTGTCGTGAGGCCATCGCTCAGGGCATTGACTGGCAGGCGCCACTGGACACGGTGCGGGCCAATATCGGGCGTTTGTGGAATCAGGCGACCGACGTGCAACGCCGGCAGTTCGTAAGGCATATACGGCCTTGGTGGGAGAGTCATCACCACCGTTCGCCGCCCCTGAGCGCGGAACTGGTGGCGCGGTTGCACGGGGAAGGGCGGTTGCGGATTCAGGCGGCGTCGTTCAAGGGGCTTGAACCCTCGTTGAATGGTGAAGTGAGCATCCGCATTCGTCGCCGGGGTGAAGCGCAAACCTGCGTTGTCAGTGGTGCGGCGCTGATCAATTCCAGCGGTATCGAATACGACTGGCGCCGGGTGGCGCGCCCCTTGCCCCAACAGTTGCTGGAACGCGGTTTGATCAAGCCGGGGCCGTTGGCGTTGGGGATTGCCGCACAGGTGGATGGCGCGGTGCTGGGCGCCAATGGACAGCCCGCCGCAAGGCTGTTCGCCATGGGCCCGCCGTTGCGCGGGATGTGGTGGGAAAGTACCGCCGTCACCGATGTCGCCAGCCAGGCCAAGGCTCTGGCGGCTCGATTGGCTACAACGGACCAACTGTAGGAGCGAGCATGCTCGCGATGGCGGACGGAGCACTGCGGGGAATCAGGCTTCCCGCGTCATCGTTGACGACCATCGCGGGCAAGCCACGCTCCCACAGGGGTTTGGGTTAAACGCAAGATTTGTGTCCGACACGAATATTGCAGGATCGGCAAAACAGAAAACCCCGGGTAGATCGGATCTGCCCGGGGTTTTCTGTTTCAAGCAGCCCAAGGCTGTTGATCAATAACGCTGGTACTTGGAGCCGAACTCTGGGCGGTTTTCCGCGACGTAGAGTTTTGCTTTCTGGCTGTCCTGATGGTCGATGCCGACAGTGTTCACGTTGACCGTGGCCGGTTGAGTGACAGTGGTCGCTGCTACGACTTGTTGAGTGGCGTGTGGCGCGGCGATGGCCGAAGTGGCGCCAAGGACCGAAAGGGCGAAGCCGATACCGATGATGCTTTTCATGATGTTGCTCCGGGGGTGGTGAGAAGATGGGTTCACTTTAGGGCCGGAGCGCCGAGATGAAAAAACACCCTTGGGCATAGTTGTTATCGAGAATAATGATCGTTCATGGATCCAATGCAGCGTCAAGTGCGACCTAACCCTCCAACACATACCCTGTAGGAGCTGACGAGTGAAACGAGGCTGCGATTCTTTGATCCTGAAAATCCAAATCAAAAGATCGCAGCCTCCGGCAGCTCCGAGGGGACTGCGTTAATCAGTAGCGCTGGTATTTCGAGCCGAACTCGGCGCGGTTTTCCGCCACGACTACACCGCCGCGTTCACGCAATTCCTGCAGGCGTTCGGCTCCGCCTTCGGCGACGCGATTCTGGATCAGTCGATCGGAGCCACCCTCAGCCACACGATTTCCCATCAATCGGTCAGAACCATCGGCCGCCACGCGCTCACGCAGTTCCTGCAAACGATCGGCACCGCCTTCCGCCACGCGATTCTGTTGCAGGCGATCCGAACCGTCCGAAGCCAGCAGGGCCTTGACCGAGCTTTGCGGTGCGACAGCCGTGGTGTTGGCCGAGGCCAGGGTCGACAGGCCGAGACCGCCCACCAATGCCAGACCGAGGGCCAGGGACGAAACTTTCGAGAAGTTGAACATGGTTGATTCTCCGTGCGCTTAAGTGTGAGTGGTCAGTAGCTCGTGCTAGCTGGTGGTCACAGTTAAACGCCCGGGTGTATCGCGGGTGTGTGCTTGAACGGTGTGAAATCGGCGGTTGCGTATCTGTCGCGGCTTTCAATACACAGTGATACAAATCCCTTCACGCCTGTTCGTCGAGCATCTCCACGGGGAAGGAGAACACGTAGCCTTCGCTGCGAACGGTCTTGATGTAGCTCGCCTCCCGAGAGTCGTCCTTCAGGCGTTGGCGCAAGCGGCTTACCAGCAAGTCGATGGAGCGATCAAACAGATCGGCGTCGCGGCCCTGGGTCAGATTCAGCAACTGATCGCGGCTCAGCACCCGTTGCGGGTGATCGAGGAACACCCGCAGCAGGCGGTATTCGGCGCCGCTGAGGGCCACCATGGTCTGGTCTTCGTCCACCAGATGACGGGCGGTGGTGTCCAGGCGCCAGCGACCGAAGGCCAGCATGCGGCCGCTTTCGGTGACCAGCAGATTGGGCGGCAACATTCGCGTGCGGCGCAGCACGGCATTGATCCGCGCCAGCAGTTCGCGGGCGGCGAAAGGTTTGGTCAGGTAGTCGTCGGCGCCCATTTCCAGACCGAGGATGCGGTCGGTCTCGTCGTCGCGGGCGGTGAGCATCAGAATCGGCGTGGCTTTGTGCTTGCCCGAACGCAACTCGCGGCAGAGCACCAGACCATCGTCGCCGGGCATCATGATGTCCAGCACGATCAGATCGACCTGATTGGCTTCCAGGAAACTGCGCATCTGCCGACCGTCGGCGACCACGGTGGTGCGCAGGCCGTTCTTCTTCAGGTAATTGCCGACCAGTTCGCGGATTTCGCGGTCATCGTCGACGATCAGGATGTGATTCACGTGGTCCATCGGTGGATCCCTTTATTATTCGGATGACGCAACCCTGTAGGAGCGAGCTTGCTCGCGATGGACTCGAAAACGCCGCTGGGTGTCAGGCTTCCCGCGTTTTCGTTGACGTCCATCGCGAGCAAGCTCGCTCCTACAGGGAGTGGCAAGCGGTCAGGCGACCACTCGATAACACGGCACATACGCCGCGCCACCCGGCAGTTTCATCCGGTGCTGGGCGACGAAGGCTTTGAGCAGTTGATCCAGCGGTTGCATGATCGCCGCGTCACCACGGATCTGATATGGCCCGTGCTCCTCGATCAGGCGGATGCCCTTGTCCTTGACGTTGCCGGCGACGATACCGGAGAACGCGCGGCGCAGGTTGGCGGCCAGTTCGTGGGGCGGCAGGTCGCGGCTGAGCTTGAGGTTGGCCATGTTTTCGTGGGTCGGGTCGAATGGACGCTGGAAGCCCTCGTCAATCTTCAGCAGCCAGTTGAAATGGAACGCGTCGTTGCGCTCGCGACGGAACTGCTTGACCGCCTTGAGGCCCTGGGTCATCTGCCGGGCGACTTCCGCCGGATCGTCGATGATGATCTGGTAATGCTGCTTGGCCGCTTCACCCAGGGTCGCGCCGACGAAGGCGTCCAGTTGCTCAAGGTACGGCGCGGCGTGTTTCGGCCCGGTGAGCACGACCGGGAAGGGCAGGCCTTCGTTGTCCGGGTGCATCAGGATGCCGAGCAGGTAGAGGAATTCTTCCGCGGTGCCGGCGCCGCCCGGGAAGATGATGATGCCGTGACCGACACGAACGAAGGCTTCCAGGCGTTTTTCGATGTCCGGCAGGATCACCAGTTCGTTGACGATCGGGTTCGGTGCCTCGGCGGCAATGATCCCCGGTTCTGTCAGGCCCAGGTAGCGACCGCCGTGGATACGCTGCTTGGCGTGGGCGATGGTGGCGCCTTTCATCGGGCCTTTCATCACGCCGGGACCGCAACCGGTGCACACGTCCAGGCTGCGCAGGCCCAGTTCGTGGCCGACTTTCTTGGTGTATTTGTATTCTTCGGTGTTGATCGAGTGGCCGCCCCAGCACACCACGATCTTGGGCTCCACGCCGGGGCGCAGGGTGCGGGCGTTGCGCAGCAGGTGGAAGACGTAGTCGCTGATGCCCTGGGAAGTGCTCAGGTCGATGCGTTGACTGTCGAGTTCGTTTTCGGTGTAGACGATGTCGCGCAGGGCGCTGAACAGCATTTCACGGGTGCTGGCGATCATTTCGCCATCGACGAAGGCGTCGGCGGGGGCGTTCAGCAGTTCCAGGCGTACGCCGCGGTCTTGTTGGTGAATGCGGATTTCGAAGTCTTTGTAGGCTTCGAGGATGGTTTTGGCGTTATCGACGTGGGCGCCGGTGTTGAGGATGGCCAGGGCGCATTGGCGGAAGATGTCGTAAGTGCTGCCGGATCCGGCTTCGCTCAGTTGCTGGACTTCCCGTTGCGAGAGTGTTTCCAGGCTGCCTTTCGGGCTGACCGAAGCGTTGATTACTTGTCGTTGGGTCATTCAAAGATCCTTAAAACGATGTCATTCCTGAAGAAAACAACGAATGGCATCCGAATAGTGTGTATCCATAAAAGAAGATGGCACTGATTACGTGGTCTCGCCATGTCCCAATTTGACGATGAAAAAATGAAAAGGAGCCCCAGCATAGCCAAATCCTTTGCAAAGGCGATAATGCCCGCAAACTTTTTGCCTGCCGTAGAAGGAAACCCCAGGTCATGTTCGAAATCCAGCCGATGAATGCCGAGATCTATCGCAAACAGACCCGGCGCAGCACGCTGATCATCGCCCTGATTTTCCTGGCGCTGGCGATGGTGCTGTCGACCGCGGCGGTGGCGGTGTTCGGAGAGCCTGGCGGGGATAACCTGCGCTTCAACATCGGCGGGGTGTTCGCCGCGGTGCTGCTGATGGCGGCACTGATGCGCAAGGTGTTCTGGAACCAGGAATGGATGGCGGCGGCGGTCTACAACTGGCAGCTCAAGCGCAGCCTGATGAGCGTGACCAACGTCATGCATCACCTCAAGGCAGCCGTTGAAAAGCAGGATCCGAGCGCGATGAAGCTGATGCGCTTCTATCATCTGGGGTTGAGCCAGATGCACGAACTGGACGGCAACTCCAGCGACCAAGGGCAATTGCGTCGGGAAATGGAACAACACGAAGCGCGGATGCAGGCGCTGGGCCTGGACACGCAACAGACGCGACTCGATCCGGCCTGGCTGGAGGCGGTGAAGCGGACATCGGTCTAACCTGCTGTAGCAGAAAATCACGGGCACTGAGCAAGGAAGCCTGTCGTGTCACAAAAAAATCACGGAGTGAGGGTCATGGGGCATCCGGCTATCTACGATCAAATCGAGAAGAATCGACCCGGCATTGCCCGGCTGAAGGCGCAATCGGTGCTGACGTTGCTGGTCGCCGTGTGCCTTTCGATGGCGGTGATCGTCATTTGGCAGTCCTGGACCTCGCGTCAGTACCACCTGCATGACAAGCAGGTGGCAATGTCTAACCTCGCGCAGACCCTGGCGTCACAGGCGCAGGCATCGATCAAACAGGCCGATACTTTGCTCTTCACCCTGGTCAATCGCCTGGAAAACGACGGCATCGAAGGCGACCGACTCGATCGACTGCAGCGTCTGATGAGCGCCCAGCGCAGCGAACTGAGCCAGCTCCACGGCCTGTTCGTGTATGACGAAACCGGCAAGTGGGTCGCCAATTCCAATGGCGCCGAAGTCGGCGTGGCGAACAATTCCGACCGCGAATATTTCATTTACCACCGCGACCATCCGGATCGCGGGCCGCACATCGGCCCGTCGATCAAAAGCCGTTCCAGCGGCGAATGGATCATGACCGTGTCGCGGCGGGTCAATCATCCCGACGGCAGTTTTGCCGGCGTGGCCCTGGCGACCCTCTATCTCACGCATTTCCTGCAGCTCTACGACAGCATCGACATGGGCAATAACGGCGTGATCAACCTGATCGCCGACGATGCCAGCATTATCGTGCGCCGCCCTTTCAAGGAAGCCGACGTCGGCAGCAGCCTGGCCAAGAGCCAACTGTTCACCCAATTGCTGCCCCAGGCCAGCGCGGGCACGGGCACCGTCAAGTCGATTCTCGATGGTGTCGAGCGGGTGGTGGGCTATCGTCGGGTCGACGGCTATCCGCTGATTGTTTTCGTGGCGTTGAACAAGGATGAAATCCTCGCCAGCTGGCGCACGGAGTCGATCCTCAGTGCGCTGATCGTCTCGGTGCTGCTGGCATTCCTCGGCGTGCTCGGGTATCGCCTGATCAAGTCGATGCAGCAGCAGAACCGCATTCAGGTCGAGTTGCTCGGCTCCCAGGAAAAACTCCTCGAACTCAATCGCAACCTCGAACTGCTGGCGCTGGAGGACGCGCTGACCGGCCTAGCAAATCGCCGTCAGTTCGATCTATTCATCCAGGCGGAAACCGGCCGCGCCCGGCGCAACCAGACGGGGCTGGCACTGCTGATGATCGATGTCGATCATTTCAAGGCATTCAACGATCACTACGGCCATCTGGCGGGTGACGCCTGTCTGCGCAAGATCGCGGCAATCATCACCGATCACATCAAGCGCCCCGGGGATCTGGCGGCACGTTTTGGCGGCGAGGAATTTTCCGTGGTGTTGCCCGGCACCGACTACGTGGGAGCGTTCCTGGTGGCGGAGAAAATCCGTCGCGCGGTGCTGGCAGCCGGCTTGCAGCACAATGAAAGTCCGGAAGGCATGATTACCGTCAGCGTCGGCGTGTGTGGCTACGATCCGGCGTCCGAGACCACAACCGAGGAACTGATCGGTGCCGCCGACAAGGCGTTGTACGTGGCCAAGGCCAGTGGACGCAACATGAGCGTGATTGCCAACTGAGGTTCAGACGAACAGATCGATGCCCTGTACCAGCCGGTTGGCGAGGGAGGGCTGCTTGAGTTTTTCCAGCCACCAGTTCAAGGCGCGGCCGTCCTGGTCGCCGCGCCAACCGGCGTACAGCACGTTCGGTTCGCGCGGGTCGGCCATCTGTTTTTCGACCAGCGTGCCGTTTTTGAGCAGTGAATCGACCCGATGCCGCGGCAGCCAGCCCACACCCAGGCCTGCGCATTGCGCGAGGATCTTCGCGCGCATGGTCGACACTGCCATGACCGGTTGCCCGCCGGAGACGCCATAGGTACGGCCTTCGTTGGTCCTCGCCGAATCGGCCACGACAATCGCCCGGTGCTGCGTGACCGTTGCCCGGGAAATCGGCTCCTTGGCCTTGGCTAGCGGGTGTTTGGGCGAGACAGCGAATACCCACTCCATTTCTCCCAATTGCATCCAGCGCAGGGACGGGATCGCCGGCGGTTCGTTGGTGGCGCCGATGACCAGATCGGCGCGGCCTTCGCGCAGGGCTTCCCAGACGCCTTTGAGCACTTCATGGGTCATGCGCAGCGGCACGCCGGAGCCCAGCGCATCGAATTCCTGGATCAGCGGCACCAGGTTTTCGAACTCCACCAATTCGTCGGTGACGATCCACAGACGGCTTTCCCAGCCATTGGCCACTTGCTGCACGCGCTGGGTCAGGCGCGAGACGTCTTCCATCAGTCGCGAGGCTTCGTTGACCAGCAACTCGCCGGCCGCGGTCAGTTGCAGGCGATAGCGGCGGCGGTCGAAGAGCAAGGCGTCGAAACGTTCCTCCAGCTGCCGCGCGGCGTAGGACACCGTCGACGGCGCCTTGCCCAGCCGGACCGCGGCGCGGGACAGGCTGCCGGTTTCGCGGATGGCTTCGAGCAGGGCGAGGTCTTCGGTCGACAACATGGATTGGGTCCGTACGATGGAACAAGGGCGCGTTTCAACGCCGGGTCGTGATCACTCGAAGATAGACCACGGCATTGACCACCAGCACCACGCCGGCCAGCCACAATTGAATCGTCGGTGTCAGCCCGGCCGGGTAAATCACCGGCCACACATAGTGCTCGATGAAACCCGCACCATAACCTTGCTCCCCGGCAGCCCGGCGCATGAGGTTTTCCCAGCGAGTCAGCGGGCAGGGCAGGTGCAGCGCTTCGACCGCCACGCCCCAGGCGGCAGCCGGCAGATGCCACCACATCAGGCGGCGCCACTTGAGCACCAGCAGCCCGCCGAACAAAACAAACAGGATGAACACCAGATGAAGCAGCACCAGCCCGTCGGCGGCGAATCGGTAAAGCATGTCGACCCCCGCAGGCGTCAGGCCTCAGTCACGAAAATCCATCAGTTCGGCGCGCATCCTTCCATTGCGCTTGGCTTTGTAGAGTAGTTGGTCGACCTGTTCGATGAATTCCAGCGCCGTGGCGTCCTGCGTGGCGTGGGTGGTGCCGACGCCCAGGCTCAGGCTCAACAGCGGCGCGACCGCGGAAAATTCGTGGGCGATGCGCTGCTGGCGAACCAGGTGCAGGCACTTGTGCGCCACCAGCCTGGCCGATTCCGCATCGGTTTCCGGCAGCAGCCAGACGAACTCTTCACCGCCGATCCGGGCAATGAAATCCCGTGGTCGATTGGCCGCCCGCGACAGGGTGCTGGCCACCTGGCGCAGGCATTCGTCGCCCTTGATGTGGCCGTAATGGTCGTTGTACTGCTTGAAGTAGTCGATATCCAGAACGATTGCCGACAGCGGCGTACCCGTGCGCTGGGCGTTGCTCCATTCGCGCTCCAGCACGGTGTCGAACATGCGCCGGTTGGCGATGCCGGTCAGGCCGTCCTGGAAGGAATATTCCTCGAGCTGCTTTTGCAGGCGCACCAGGTGCTCTTCGGTTTTCTTGCGCTCGCTGATGTCGAACATGAAGCCCACCAGCGCCTCGACCTCGCCGTCCTTGCGCACCACGTGCACCACATCGCGAATCCATACGTATTCGCCGGTGTGGGTCAGCGCCCGGTAATCGGCTTCGTGATCGACCCCGGCGCGGGATTGCGAGACGCAGAACTCCACCACGTAGTCGCGATCGTCCGGGTGCATGCGCTCGACCCAGTCGTTGACGCCGACCCAGCTGTCCTGCTTCCAGCCCAGCAGGCTTTCGATCTGCGGCCCGATGTAGCTGAAGGTCATGGTTTTCCAGTCGATTCGCCAGGGAATGGCCTTGGTCGATTCAAGCAGGGTTTTGTAAACGCTGTCGGTCTCGTCTGGATGCATGAAGGGCAGGCGCCTTGAGGGGAAAAAGCGCCATCATGTTGCTACTACCCTGCCCGAAGCAAGCCGCCAGCCGATGAACGGAAACGATTGGTAACAGTGCGCAAGATTGTTCAAGCCAGAGAGCGCGAGTGCTGGCACAGTCTGCGGTCTTTCTCCTGGTTGCAGAGCGTTATGTCCAATTCACATGTGCCTCGTGCCGCGTTTCTACGCGGCGCCGTGGCGATCACACCGCTGTCTTTGGCCACCGCGCCCTGGGGTTTGCTGGCCGGTTCCATGGCCATCGAGGCCAATCTCACCCCGCTGCAAGGCCAGGGTCTGTCGAGCATCGTGTTCGCCGGCGCCGCGCAACTGGTGGCCATCGGCATGCTCAAGGGCGGGGCGGGCATCTTCTCGATCCTGCTGACCACCTTGCTGCTGACCTCTCAGCATCTGCTCTACGGGATGAGCATGCGTTCGGTGATCTCGCCGTTGCCGGGACGTTGGCGCGTGGGCCTGGGCTTTCTGCTCACCGATGAGTTGTTCGCCCTGACCAGCCAGCACGACAAACAGCAGTTCGACCGCTGGTACGCCCTCGGCGTGGGCCTGACGTTCTACATCGCCTGGAACCTGTTCACCCTGGCCGGCATCGTGCTCGGCAGCAGCATTCCGGGGCTCGAACACCTGGGGCTGGATTTTTCCATCGCCGCCACCTTCATCGCCCTGATCACGCCGGTGGTGCGCAATGTGCCGACCGTGGTCTGCGTCGCGGTGTCGCTGTTCTGCTCGGTGCTGTTCAGCTACTGGCAATGGGGTTCGGCACTGGTGTTGTCGGGGTTGGCGGGGATGACCGCCGGGTTTGTCTGCAACAAGTTCCAGGGAGCGCGCACATGATGGTCTGGGCAGTGATTTTCGGCATGGGCGTGCTGGTGTTTCTCAACCGCTATGTGTTTCTCGAACCGCGTCTGCCGGTGCGCCTGAGCAGCAATGCGCGGCAGTTTCTCGGTTTCGCCGTGCCGGGGATGTTGACCGCGATCTGCGGGCCGATCGTGTTCATGCCCGAGAAGCAATTGAATCTGCATTGGGACAACCCGTACCTGATCAGCTCGCTGGTGGCCGTAGGCCTGGTGCTTTACACGCGCAACACCTTGCTCAGCATGCTGTTGAGCATGGGCTTCTTCTTTTTGCTGCGGGCGTGGCTGTAAGCCGGGCAGGGGAAACTGTTCTACGCTTGAATGGATGGGTGATCCCTTCAGCTAGCGAGGTGCACATGGCCAACGAACCCAAGCGTCCGAACCCGGATGACGATATGGATGAGCCGTCGGAAGAAGAGATTGAGCAGCAGGAGCATGAAGAACAGACGTGGAAGCATGAACGCAGCAGAGAACTGTCGGATCGCGATATCGAAATTCCGTTGAAACCCTGAGACTGGCCCCGGTCGCAAATGCGGGAGCGAGCCTGCTGACAATTGCAGTGTGTCAGACAACCTGTTCGTTGCTTGATACACCGCCATCGCGAGCAGGCTCGCTCCCACAATTGTTTTCAGCTAAAAATCATCCAGCGACAGAATCTCTGGATGTGAAGCGCGATAACCAAGGGTCTTGTCGATCCAGGCATTCAGTTCATTGACCATCACCGGCGGCTTGCCCGGATAGTTCTGCAGAGTCGAACTCAGCAGATTATCGATATCGGGAAGTGATTGCAGGTTTCGGGTTCTTATGTATTGCCCGATAAAAGAGTCGAGTTGGTAGTGTTCTGTCGGCGAAAGATAAACGCACGCCAGACCCACGACCGGAGTCATTACAAAATCGTCGCGCAATTTAGTTCTCTGCAAGGGCTTGTTTTAAGGGATTTCCATCATCCCTGACTCTTTGGTCAGTACGGGAGTACCAATGGAAATGCGGCGCAGATGCTAACGGGAGTCATTGAAAATGTAATCAACGCAAACTGATTGTCGGACAAGCGGTAATGCTTCAAATTGTACATTTGTATAATGTGTTAATTAGTTGAAACAATCTTCTTAATGTTTTTTCCGGATTGATCGTTATATCTGACTTTCATTATGTCGATATTGACAGGTCAAATTATCGCTTCAACCAACTTCTCCCCCTGATTTCTGCTGTTGCCCACCGCTTTTGCGACCCTGTACCACTCGAAAACATCACTTTCCTCGCCCTGCAAAAGCACCATTTGTTCGGCGCGCTCTTTGGGCGTGGCCGGGTCCAGCCATTCTCGAGCCAGTTCGGCCGACAACACGACCGGTCGCCGGTCGTGAATGTCCAGCATTCCGCCTGCGCTATCGGCAGTGATGATGACGAAGCCGTCATCGTCCTTCGTCGCCGAAGCGCCATGCGGAAACTGCCCGATCGCCGCACAGAAAATTGGCCCTTGATCACGCCGCCGGATCAACCAGGGCTCGCGCGTGCCGTCCCCGGCGTCGACCCATTCGAACCAGTTGTCGACGGGGCAGATCGCGCGGTGCGGCCAGATTGCCCGGAAGAACGGACCGTGGGCGACTTTCTCCACCCGTGCGTTGATCGGCGCTGCGCGGTCCTTGGCCCAATGGGGTCGCCAACCCCAGCGTTGTGAGTCGGCATGCAGGCCGTCGTCTTCCAGATGCAGCAGGGCCAGTTGCGTGGTGGGCGCGGCGTTGTAGCGGGCCAAAGGCTGGTCGCCGACTTGGTTGATCAACGCGTCGGGGATGCTCAGAACCGCCACGAAATCGTGAATGCCCCGGTATTGCGACAGGCGTCCGCACATCGATTAACACCTCCATCCCCACACCTGTAGGAGCGAGCATGCTCGCGATGGTCGTCAACGATAACGCTGGGTATCTGATGCCCCGCGGTGTCCTGTCGTCCATCGCGAGCGTGCTCGCTCCTACAGGTATAGGTGCTCGCTGATCGACAAGTTGTGCAATCGTTGTTTCTGGGGCAACAGCAGGCATCGCGGGTGCTTAGCTTATGAATAAATCGAATTTAAAAGTCGGTTGGTAAGAGCGTTATGGTCTATCGCCATCACTCTCAAGGAGCCCCCGATGAACCTGTCCCGATTCCTGCGTGGTCTGTTGACCAGCGCCCTGTTTGCCGCGCCGCTTGCCCATGCCGCCGAACCTGTCGTTCTGCACGTGGGCGATCAGAACTATTACAACATCCGGGCGTCGGTGGAGGCCTCGGGAGTGCTCAAGGACGCGCCATACACCGTCGACTGGAAACACTTCCAGGCCGCCGCGCCGCTGGCCGAAGCCTTGAACACCGGCGCGCTGGACCTGGGGTTTCTCGGCGACTCGGGCTTTCTGTTTCTGGCCGCCAAGCAGGCGCCGGTCAAGCTGATCGGCGTTTCGCGGCAGAACCCGGACACCATCGCCTTGCTGGTGCCCAAGGACTCGCCGGTGAAAACCATCGCCGACCTCAAGGGCAAGAAGGTCGCCTACTGGCCCGGCGCCTGGAGCCAGCAACTGACACTGCGTGCCCTGGAAAATGCCGACCTGCCGGAAAACTACGTCGACTTCATCAAGCTGATGCCGATCGATGCCGCCGCCGCGTTGCCCCAGGGCAGCATCGATGCGTTCCCGGTCTGGGAACCCTATATTTCGCAGCAGATCCTGTTCTCCGACGCGCGGCCGATTCTCACGGCGAAGAACCTGATGCCCGGCCTGAGCGCCATCGCCGCTTCGACGCCGTCGATCGACAGCAAGCGTGAGGCCATCGCCGACTTCCTCGCCCGCCTGAAAAAGGCCCGGGCCTGGGTCGACAACAACACCGATGAATACGCGGACCTGTGGGCGAAGAAGGCCAATCTCGACCAGAACGTCTCGCGTCATTGGCTGCGCCAGGCCCACATGACCGTCGGCCCGGTAGACGGGCAGGCGGCGAAGGACCTGCAGAGCACCGCGGACTTCCTGTTCAAGGTCAAGGCGCTGCCGACCGAACTGGCGACGGCGCCGATCATCGACAATTCGTTTCAGCAGGCGCTGGCCCAATAAACACCCAAAATCCTGTAGGAGCGAGCATGCTCGCGATGGTCGCCAACGATAACGCTGGCAGCCTGACACCCCTCGGTGTTTGCACTTGCATCGCGAGCGTGCTCGCTCCTACAGGTAAGATGTTCGCCTTGTAGAGGTCTGATCCAAGGCAAAAGATGAAACAGTTGGTCAAGGTTCTAACGGCAATTGCCATGGCAGCCAGTCTGCTCGGTTGCATCGCCGCTCCCATCGAAATGACGTCGCAGACCGAGCAGCGGCTGCTGGCTCAACCGCCGATCCGCTTTCTCCTGACCTTCGATGACGGCCCCAGCGCGTCGAGTTTCTGGAACCCTACCGAGACCGTGCTCGACAGCCTGGCGCGCAATCCGTTGCAGACCGACATCAAAGCCGTGTTCTTCGTTCAGACCCAGGCCACCCGCGCCGGCAACAGTGACATCGGCCGTGCGGTGATGCACCGCGAGCGGGACGCCGGGCACATTCTGGCGTTCCACACCGCTACGCCGTCCCACACCAATCATCGCTCACTCGATCCTCAGGAGCTTGAGGAGGCGCTGACCAGGGGCTGTGCCGACATCGCCGCCATCACCGGGGCGCCGCCGACGCTGCTGCGCCCGCCGTTCTGGAACTACGACAAGCGCACCTTTGCCGCCTATCAACAGCACGGCTTGCACGTGCTGCTGACCGACCTGAGCGCCAACGACGGCAAGATCTGGGGTTTCAACGCCAGCCCGCGGCGTCGGGCGCATTTCCTGCGTTCGATGTCCGAAGTTCGTGAACGCATTGCCTTGGGTGAGCTGCCGGTGGTCGATGGGGTGATTCCGGTGGTGGTGACCTTCCATGACCTGAACCGCTACACCGCCCGGCATACCCGCGAGTACCTGCAAATCCTCCTCGACAGCGCCCGGGAGACCGGGGTGAAGGTCGCGCCGCAGGCGTTTTATGGCGACACCGCCGAGTTGCAGAAGGCCGCAATGGCCCGCACTGTGCGCGACAGTTCGCAAGCGGTGGAATTGCCGGGGTTTTGGAACTGGATCTGGAAGCGCAATGCCGATTGAAGAACTTGCGAGAAATGAGAGATGTGTAACATTTTCTGACGCGCAGATGGCAAAACGCATCTATCCTGATTGGATCCGATCAGCGTTCGACCGAGGGACCGGCCATGCTTCCCATTTCAGTGCTTTGCAACATTGTGGAGTCCGGCTTCGCGCCACTGTCCTGTGAGTGCACGGAGTATGGTGGTTTGCTGCGCATCGAGGTGTATGAGCCGGTCAGTGGGCGGATTGAACTGCTGATCAGTGGGGTCTCGACCGAGCAACTGACCAGTGTCCGGGCCATTTCCGATCTGGTGGGTGAATTGCGAACAGAGTTGAGCGCGGGGCGCAGGGCGTTCGCTGGCTGAAGATCCCGTTCGCCAACCGGGCTTGTGAATGAACCCTTGTGGGAGCGAGCCTGCTCGCGAAGAACGCCCGGGCAACGCGTTCATTCAGGCAGCCCCCGTTATCGTTGACGTCCATCGCGAGCAGGCTCGCTCCCACAGGGATCCCGTGCACACCAGCGTGCAACCGGGTGTCAGTCCCTCGGGAGCAGCTCATCAATCATCTTCAAGCAATGATTCAACCCCGGTGAAACGTCGCCCACCCGCCTGCTGAGAATGATCGGCGAGGTGGCGTTGTCTTCCAGCAGCGGGGTGAAGCCGATGTCGTCGCGGTGCAGCAGTTGCACCGAAGCCGGCACCAGAGTGATACCGATCCCCGCGCCCACCAGACCGATCGCCGTTTGCAACTCGTTGGTCCATTGCGCCACATGAATGCTCACGCCATAGGATTCGAACAGCGCGATCACGTGGTCGGCGTAGCTGGGGCGCGGGTTGCCGGGGTAGAGCACGAATGGCTCCCGGGCCAGGTCGCGCAGGCTGATCGGGCCGGCCAGCAACGGGTGGCCAGCGGGGAGGGCGGCGACCAGGCGGTCTTCGGTGAGGACGGTCTGCACGATCGCCGGGTCGTCGATGCGGATACGGCCGAAACCGATGTCGATGCGTCCGGCCTTGAGCGCCTGCACCTGTTGCAGGGTAGTCATCTCCGACAACCCCAGCTCCAGTTCCAGCGGTTCGCCGCTGCGCAGCCGGCGAATCAGTTCCGGCAATACCCCATACAGGGTTGACGGCGCAAATCCGATCCCCAGCCAGGTCTTTTCCCCGAGGCCAATGCGCCGCGTGTTGTCGCGCACCTTGTTCAACTGTTCCAGCAGCGCGGTGGAGTGCTCATAAAAGAATCGTCCGGCCTCGGTCAGCTTCAGCGGGCGGCCGCGCTCCAGCAGGATCACCCCCAATTCGTCCTCCAGTTGCTGGATCTGCCGGCTCAGGGGCGGTTGCGCGATGTGCAGCAATTCTGCGGCGCGGGTGAAATTGAGGGTTTGGGCCAGTACCTGGAAATATCGCAGGTGACGCAGTTCCATGGAGCCTCCGGGCATTCTTCGGTTGCATACCTTAAAGGTATCAAGTCAGACCAATTCTATATTGGCATCGCGAAAAAAGCCGTACCAGAATCGGTTCCAGAACTCCAAGAACCTGATGGGTATCGAAATGCTTGCAACTGCCATTGAGTCGATCGAGACGATCATCGTCGATCTGCCAACCATCCGCCCGCACAAGCTGGCGATGCACACCATGCAGAACCAGACCCTGGTGATCATTCGTGTGCGTTGCGCCGATGGCATCGAAGGTATCGGCGAATCCACCACCATCGGTGGCCTGGCCTACGGCAACGAAAGCCCGGACAGCATCAAGACCAACATTGACACGCACTTCGCGCCATTGTTGATCGGCCAGGACAGCGGCAACGTCAACGCCGCCATGTTGCGCCTGGAGCGCAGCATCCGTGGCAACACCTTCGCCAAATCCGGTATCGAGACCGCCTTGCTCGACGCCCAGGGCAAGCGCCTGGGCGTGCCGGTCAGCGAATTGCTCGGCGGCCGCGTGCGTGATGCGCTGCCGGTGGCCTGGACTCTGGCCAGCGGCGACACCGCCAAGGACATCGCCGAAGCTGAAAAAATGCTCGACCTGCGTCGCCACCGCATCTTCAAACTGAAAATCGGTGCCGGCGAAGTCAACCGCGATCTGGCCCACGTGATTGCGATCAAGAAAGCCCTCGGCGACCGCGCCAGCGTGCGGGTCGACGTCAACCAGGCCTGGGACGAAGCGGTCGCGCTGCGTGCCTGCCGCGTGCTGGGCACCAACGGCATCGACCTGATCGAACAGCCGATTTCCCGTAACAACCGTGCCGGCATGGCGCGCCTGAATGCCATGAGCCCGGCGCCGATCATGGCCGACGAGTCCATCGAATGCGTGGAAGACGCGTTCAACCTGGCCCGCGAAGGCGCCGCCTCGGTGTTCGCCCTGAAGATCGCCAAGAACGGCGGCCCGCGCGCGGTACTGCGCACCGCCTCGATCGCCGAAGCGGCCGGTATCGCCTTGTACGGCGGGACCATGCTCGAAGGCGGCCTGGGCACCATGGCGTCGGCCCATGCCTTTGTCACCCTGAACAAACTGGCGTGGGACACCGAGCTGTTCGGCCCGCTGCTGCTGACCGAAGACATTCTCAGCGAGCCGCTGGTTTACCGCGATTTCGAACTGCACGTGCCGAACACCCCGGGTCTGGGCCTGAGCCTGGACGAGGAACGCCTGGCGTTCTTCCGCCGCGACAAGACTTCCACTGCCATTCATCAAGCCTGAGGAGAGCATTATGCTGTTCCACGTAAAGATGACCGTGAATCTGCCGGTCGACATGAACCCCGAGCGCGCCGCGCAACTGAAGGCTGACGAAAAAGCCCTGGCGCAACGCCTGCAGGACCAGGGCAAGTGGCGTCACCTGTGGCGCATCGCCGGCCAGTACGCCAACTTCAGCGTGTTCGATGTCGACAGCGTCCAGGAACTGCATGATCTGCTGATGCAATTGCCGCTGTTCCCTTACATGGCGATCGAAATCAACGCCATGTGCCGTCACCCGTCTTCGATTCGCGAGGATGACCGCTGAAACCAGCCTGTTCAGCGAGTTTTGCCAATAATTACAAGATGAGGAAACAATAAAATGAACGTGAAAATTTCCCACACTGCCGAAGTACAGAAATTTCTCGAAGAAGCCAGCGGCCTGCACAACGATGCCGGCGACGCACGCACCAAAGCGCTGATCTACCGCATCCTGCGTGACTCGGTGAACATCATCGAAGACTTGGCCGTGACTCCGGAAGAGTTCTGGAAAGCGGTCAACTACCTGAACGTGCTGGGTGCGCGTCAGGAAGCTGGCCTGGTGGTGGCCGGTTTGGGTCTGGAACACTACCTGGACCTACTGATGGACGCTGAAGACGAGCAGGCCGGTAAAACCGGCGGCACCCCGCGCACCATCGAAGGCCCGCTGTACGTGGCCGGCGCTCCGCTGTCCGAAGGCGAAGCGCGCCTGGACGACGGCGTCGATCCGGGTGTGACCCTGTTCATGCAAGGCCAGGTGTTCAACACCGCAGGCGAGCCTCTTGCTGGCGCCGTGGTGGATGTGTGGCACGCCAACACGGGCGGTACCTACTCGTACTTCGATGCTTCTCAGTCGGAGTTCAACCTGCGTCGCCGTATCGTTACCGATGCCGATGGCCGCTACCGCTTCCGCAGCATCGTGCCGTCGGGCTACGGCTGCCCACCGGACGGTCCGACCCAGCAACTGCTCGATCAACTGGGCCGTCACGGCCAGCGTCCAGCGCACATCCACTTCTTCATTTCCGCGCCGGATCACCGTCACCTGACCACCCAGATCAACCTGGATGGTGAGAAATACCTGCACGACGATTTCGCCTACGCCACCCGCGACGAGCTGATTGCCAAGATCACCTTCAGCGAAGACCAGGCCCGTGCTGCCCAGTACGGTGTGAGCGGTCGCTTCGCCGAGATCGACTTCGACTTCACCCTGCAGTCCTCGGCACAGCCTGATGAGCAGCAGCGTCACGAGCGGGTTCGTGCGCTGGAAGACTGATCCTGCGTAACCCTGTACCTGTAGGAGCGAGCATGCTCGCGATGAGCGTCAACGATGACGCGGGGTATCTGGTGCCCCGCGGTGTTCTTGAGACCTCTGTAGGAGCCGAGCTTGCTCGCGATGGACGTCAATGAAGACGCGGGGTGTCTGGTGCCCCGCGGTGTTCTTGAGACCATCGC
>NZ_JBSVXG010000067.1:0-29687 GCF_054070595.1 Pseudomonas sp. SDO55104_S430
CGCAACCATGTTGACTGACATTGCGCCATCGCGAGCAGGCTCGCTCCCACAGGGCGGGGACGGTGTATTACTCCAGTATGTCCGCGATTACGGCAAGGGTATCGCCACACTGCACCAACCCCGGAAAATGCCGCGCCGCCAGCAGGCCGCTACGTGCTGCGCGGTACTCCACCGGCGCCACGCCGCTACGGGTGGCGTCGTAGACCCGGGCGATGACTTCGCCCTTGTCCACGCTGTCGCCCAGATCGCGGCACATTTCCAGCAGGCCGTCGTGTTCGCTGGCGATGAAGCAATCGCCGTCAGGCATGTCGAGCATCACCGATGGCCCCGCAGGCACCTCGCCCTGAAGAATCCCGGCATGCACCAGCAGGTTGCGCACGCCACGCTCGGCAATTGCCACACTGCGCGCGGTGGAGGAACCGCCACCGCCCAGTTCGGTGGTGACGAACACCTTGCCTTGCGATTCGGCGGCGGTGTCGTACATCGCCCCGGCATCCAACTCCAGCATGCGCATGCTGTACGGCGCATTGAACGCGCGCATGCCGGCCTCGCAGCGGGCCTGCTGCTGTTTGTCCGGCAGCACATGGCAGGCGGCGAACGGCAGGAAATCCAGGGTGCGCCCGCCGGAGTGGATGTCCAGCACGATGTCCGCCAGGGGCAACAAGGTGCGGGTGAAATAGTCGGCGATTTTCTCGGTCACCGTGCCGTCCGGCTTGCCGGGAAAGCTGCGGTTGAGGTTGCCCTTGTCGATGGGCGACGTGCGCCGCCCGGCATGGAACGCCGGGGTGTTCATGAATGGAATGATGATGACCCGCCCGCTGACCTCGTCAGCCGTCAGGCCCTGAGCCAGCTTGCTCAGGGCCACCGGGCCTTCGTATTCGTCACCGTGGTTGCCGCCGGTGAGCAGCGCGGTCGGACCTTCGCCCCGCGCAATCACCGTGACCGGAATCATCACCGCGCCCCAGGCCGAATCGTCCCGGGAATACGGCAGCTTGAGAAACCCGTGCTGCACGCCTTCACGAGTGAAATCCACGGTGGCGCTGATCGGGTTGGCAGGCAGATCGCTCATGGTTCAATCCTTCACGAACAGTTGGCGTGGCACGTTGCACAGCGTCTCGACGCCGGTGTCGGTGATCAGAATGCTCTCGGTGATTTCCAGCCCCCAATCGTCCATCCACAGGCCCGGCATGAAGTGGAACGTCATGCCCGGTTGCAACACGCTGGTGTCGCCGGGACGCAGGCTCATGGTGCGCTCGCCCCAATCCGGCGGATAACTGATACCGATCGGGTAGCCGCAACGGCTGTCCTTGTGGATGCCGAACTTCTCCAGCACCTTGAAAAACGCCACGGCGATGTCACCGGTGGTGTTGCCCGGCTTGGCCGCTTCCAGGCCGGCGGCGATGCCTTCGACCACGGCTTTCTCGCCTTCGAGGAAATGCTGCGGCGGCTTGCCCAAAAACACGGTGCGCGACAGCGGGCAGTGGTAACGCTTGTAGCAACCGGCGATCTCGAAGAACGTACCCGCACCCTTTTCGAACGGCGAATCGTCCCAGGTCAGGTGCGGCGCGCTGGCATCGGCACCGGTGGGCAACAACGGCACGATGGCCGGGTAATCACCGCCATGGCCGTCGGCGCCCTGGATGCCGCTGCTGTAGATCTCGGCCACCAGATCGTTCTTGCGCATGCCCGGTTCGATCCGCTCGAGGATCCGCCCGTGCATCTTTTCGACGATGCGCGCGGCGATGCGCATGTATTCGATTTCCTGCGGCGACTTGACCGCCCGCTGCCAGTTCACCAGCCCCACCGCATCGATCAGCCGGGCCTTGGGCAGATTCTTCTGCAGCGACAGGAAGGCCGCGGCGCTGAAGTAGTAGTTATCCATTTCGACGCCGATGGTCAGCGCGTCCCAGCCACGGGCAGCGATCACTTCCCGGGACAGGTAGTCCATGGGATGGCGCTCGCGGGACTGCACGTAGATGTCCGGGTAACCGACGATGTTCTGCTGTTGCATGAACACCGTGCGCTTGGCACCGTTGGCGTCCTGACCGCGACCGAACCACACCGGCTCGCCATCCAGCGCCAGCAGCACGCACTGGTGCACATAAAACGACCAACCGTCATAGCCGGTCAGCCAGGCCATGTTCGACGGATCGGTGACCAGCAGCAGCTCGATGCCCTGGGCCTGCATGGCCACTCGCACCTTGGCCAGCCGCTGGGCGTATTCCTCCCGGCTGAACGGGAGATTGACGACTATCTGAGACATGCACCTGCCCTCTTGTAGATGAAGCGGGATAAATGACGCGCGGATAAAAAACCCTTAGCTGCCGAACTGGAAACCCTTGCCCGCCGAGCGCGCACGCTCGAACGCAAGATTGGCCATGGCCGTGTCCTGGGCCCCGGTGCCGGTCAGATCACACAAGGTGACCTGCGCCGCATCCGTGCGACCGGGGCGTTGGCCGGCCAGCACTTGACCCAGCTCGGCGAAGTTCGATTCGTCGCTGACCAAGCCGGCATCGAGGGCGTGATGCAACTCGCCGAGGATGCGGGTCTGGCTCAAACGATCGGCCACGTAGCGGTCGACCTGCGCCAGTGCCTGCGGGGAAATTTCATTCTTGTGCTCGGCGTCCGAGCCCATGGCGGTGATGTGCAGGCCCGGATGCAGATGGCGCACATCGATCAACGGCTCGCGGCTCGGCGTGCAAGTGATGGCGATGTCGACCTCGGCCATGGCTTCGTCGATGCTCGCGCACGGCTGGACGGCAAGGCCGGTGTCACGGGCCAGCTCGACACTGAAGGCCCGGGCCTTGGCCAAGTCCCGCGCCCACACCCGCACGTTGTCGATCGGCCGCACCAGGCGCAGGGCGTGCAACTGCAAGGCGGCCTGCTCGCCGGCGCCGATCAGCGCCACGCTGCGGCTGTCAGCCCGGGACAATGCCCGCGCCGCCACTGCCCCGGCAGCCGCCGTACGCACGGCGGTCAGGTAACCGTTATCCAGCAGCAAGGCGTCCAGCAGACCGGTGCGCGCCGACAGCAGCATCATCATGCCGTTGAGGCTGGGCAGACCGAGTTTCGGGTTATCGAAAAAGCCCGGGCTGACTTTGATCGCAAAGCGCTCCAGCCCCGGCAAATAAGCGGTCTTCACGTCCACTTCGCCGTTGTGTTCGGGAATGTCCAGACGCAGGATCGGCGGCATCGCCACGGCGGCGGTGGCCAGCAGCACGAAGGCTTGCTCGATGGCTTCGATGCTGGGTAGATCCAGCGCCACACAGGCGCGCAGATCGGCTTCGCTCAACAGGGTGATTTCACTCATCAACGGGCGCTCCAATGGCGTCGTTACTGTTCGGTTTCAGGTCTCGGCTCCGGCGAGTACCCGCAGGTGCTGGTCGGTGTCGACGTTGCGCCCGCTGACCACCACCACGACCGGGCCGCGAGGCTCGATCAGACCATCGAGCAGCGCGGCGATCCCCACCGCAGCCGCGCCTTCCAGTACCAAGCGTTCTTCGCGATAGGCATGGCGGATGGCGTTGGCGATGGAGGCTTCGCTGAGCAAATGCAGGTGATCGCAGGTGTCGCGGGTCATGCTGAAGGTGTACCGGTTATCCAGGCCGATGCCGCCGCCGAGGGAGTCGGCCAGGGTCGGCAACTCCTCGACTTCCAGCGGATGGCCGGCCTCGAGGCTGGCGTACATCGCCGCGCCGCGCTGCATGCTGATCCCGTGGGTGACGATCAGGGGACTGACGGTTTTCAGCGCCAGCGCCACGCCGGCGAACAGGCCGCCACCGGACAACGGCACCAGCACCTGGGCGACGTCCGGCTGCTGCTCTAGGATCTCCAGCCCCAGCGTGCCCTGCCCGGCGATGATCGCCGGATGATCGAACGGCGGCAGCAGGATCGCGCCCTGTTCGGCGGCGATCCGCTCGGCCTCGCGCTGGGCGTCGTCCTGGGAACGGCCGACGATGCACACTTCGGCGCCCAGATCGCGAATGGCCTGGACCTTGTTCGCCGGCACCAGCTGCGACAGGCAGATGGTCGCCTTCACGCCCTGACGGGACGCGGCATAGGCCAACGCGCGACCGTGATTACCGGTGGACGCCGCCACGACGCCACGGCGCTTTTCCTCAGCACTGAGTTGCGCCACGGCATTGCTCGCACCGCGCAATTTGAAGCTGCCGGTGATCTGCTGGGATTCGAGCTTGAGGTAGACCGGCACACCCAGCAGCCGGGACAGGCTGGGCGAATGTTCCATGGGCGTGCGCCGCACCAGCGCTTCGATACGCTGGCGGGCGAGGTAGACATCGTTGAGCTGTGGCGTTGGCATGACCGCGTCCCGATGAGGTGTTGGGCGCAGTCTAAGAGGGCGGGATTGTCGCGCTGAATGTACTAGGGCAATTTAGCGACAAATTTTTCGGCGTCTTTTTTCTCGCTCAAAAATCGTGGATCCGCGGGTACTGGCCGAAGATTTCACGCATGGTGATCAGGGCTTCGCGCGCCTCTTCGTCGCTGCATTCGGCGCCGACACACACCCTCACCGCCCGCGCCTTGGGCGTGCCGCGCACGGTGAACGGGTCCGGCGAGGTGACGGCGATGTGCCGATGACGCAGGGCCCGCACCAGGCTGTCGACCTCCCAATGCGACGGGATGCCAACCCAGGCATTCAAGGCATGGGGATGTTGGCCCAGCACGAACTCGCCCAGGTATTCGGTGACCATCGCCTGGCGCACCGAGAGCAACTGGCGCTGCAAGCGCAGCAGCGTGTCGGCGCGACCGTCGCGAATCCAGCGCGTGGCAATTTCCGAAACCATCGGCGTACCCATCCAGCTGTTGACCCGCAGGATGCTCTCGGTGCGCAACGCCAGGCGCTTGGGCATCACCAGATAACCCACGCGCAAACCGGTCAGCACCGACTTGGTCATGCTGGTGCAGTAGAAAGACAGCTCCGGCAGGTAATGACTGATCGGCGGAGCGTGGCGCTCTTCGAGCAACGGGCCGTACACATCGTCCTCGATGATGTGCACACCGAAGCGCCGGGCGATCTCGGCGATCTCCCGGCGGCGACTGTCCGGCATCAGCGTGGTGGTCGGGTTGTTCAGGTTCGGCGTGCACACCAGCGCGGTGATGCGCTCGTTGCTGCACATGTCTTCGAAGTGCTCGGGATCGATGCCGTAGCGGTCCATTTCCAGACCCTTGAGGGTGAACCCCAGCACCTGGGAATTGCCGATGACGCCGTGATCGGTGCTGCCTTCGCACAACACCACATCGTCGGGCCCGGCCAGTGAGGCCAGGGCGAGAAAGATCGCGTGGGCCGCGCCGTTGGTGATCAGGATGTCGTCACGCTCGACCTTGAGACCCTGGCGGCCGATCCAGTGCACGGCCGCTTCGCGGTGGGATTCGAACCCGGCGATGGGGCGAAAGGCGTGAATCCACGGCTGATCTTCTTCGGTGCTGAGCTCCCGGCAGGTGTCGCGCCAGAACTGGTCGTGCTCGCGGGTATGGAGGATGCGTGCGATGGAAAAATCCACCAGCGCCCGCTCGGGGCTGTCGAGAATGTAAGTAGCAACCCGGTCGCTCATGCGCCGCGAAACGAAACTGCCGCGCCCCACTTCGCAACGCACCAGGCCCTGACGCTCGAGCTCCTTGTAGGCGTTGGTGACGGTCTGCACGCTGATGCCCATGGCATCGGCTACGTTGCGCTGCGGCGGCAGGCGCTGATCGTTGGCCAGCACGCCCTGCTCGATGTCGTCGGCAATGGCCTGCACCAGAATCTTGTATTTGGATTCGCCGCTGCGGGCGGCATCCAGGGCTGCTTTCCATTTATTCATGAGCGCTGGAACCCGCGTGGTTGGCCGTGTCGACAGCATCTCCCGAGATTCCATGCAAAGCAATTGTCCTAGTGCAATGCAATGTTGTGCAGGGCTTTTGTATGCTCGGTCCAAGGTCGATGCCCGGACTTCTCACCAAGCCCGAAAAATAAAACCAATCGATCTGTACGGCTGCGGTGTCCAATCCCGGGTATCAGCTCCCGTACGCTTTGCTCTTGTCACACTGCCTCCTAACACAGAGCCGTCGACGACGGGTCCACAAGAAACAGGAGATTTTATCGATGAGCAATTCCCTTTCCCGCACCTCCCATACTTTGCGTCACCTGTTCGTGGCCTGCGCAATGTTCGGCCTCGCCGCCGGCGCCCACGCTGCCACGACTCTGGAAACCATCACCAAAAACAGCAGCATCCGCATCGGCTATGCCAACGAAACTCCGTTCGCCTTCACCGAAACCGACGGTCGAGTGACCGGTGAATCGCCGGAAATCGCCAAAGTCATCTTCGCCAAGATGGGTATCAAGCAGGTTAACGGCGTGCTGACCGAATGGGGCTCGCTGATCCCTGGCCTGCGTGCCGGGCGTTTCGATGTGATTGCCGCCGGCATGTACATCACCCCGGAACGCTGCAAGCAGGTGATTTTCACCGATCCGCAATACCAGTTGCCCGATGCACTGCTGACCGCCAAAGGCAACCCGAAGAATCTGCACAGCTATGAAGACATCGCGAAGAACCCGGATGTGAAGCTGGCGATCATGGCCGGCACGGTGAACCTGAAATACGCCCGGGATTCGGGCGTGAAAGACGCACAGATTCTCCAGGTGCCGGACACCACCGCCCAGTTGCAGGCCGTGCGCGCCGGTCGCGCCGATGCCGCCGTGGGCACCCAGCTGACCATGAAGGGCCTGGCCGCCAAGGGCGGCGAGAAGGTCGAAGCGGTCACCGAATTCAAGGACGACCCTTCGCACACCGGCTATGGCGCCCTCGCCTTCCGCCCGGAAGACAAGGACCTGCGCGATGCGGTCAACGCCGAACTGAAAAAGTGGCTGGGCTCCGAAGAGCACCTCAAGACGGTCGCTCCATTCGGTTTCGACAAATCCAACGTGACAAGCAAAACGGCTGCCGAGCTCTGCGCTCAGTAGTCGAAACAGGCATGGCGCTGCTTTGGCGCGATGCCTATTTCCCTGCTTAATCGGGATGTTGAACCATGGGTGAATTACTTCCGCTGTTGATACAAGGCGCCTGGGTCACGATCCAGGTGACATTCTTCGGTTCGATACTGGCGATCGTCGCGGCGATTCTCGCAGCGCTCGGGCGCATGTCGCCCTGGCGGCTGGTGAGCTGGTTCTCGGTCGCCTACATCGAAGTGTTTCGCGGCACTTCGTTGCTGGTGCAATTGTTCTGGCTGTTTTTCGTGCTGCCGCTGCCGCCGTTCAATCTGGAACTGAGCCCTTACAGCGTGGCGATTGTCGGCCTCGGCCTGCACATCGGCGCTTACGGTGCGGAGGTGATGCGCGGTGCGATCAGCTCCGTAGCCAAGGGTCAGTACGAAGCGGCGACCGCGCTCAATTTCAGTGCCTACAAGCGTTTTCGCCGGATCATCCTGCCCCAGGCGCTGCTGGCTGCGATTCCACCGGGTACCAACCTGCTGATCGAACTGCTGAAAAATACTTCGCTGGTGTCGCTGATTACCTTGTCCGACCTGAGCTTTCGCGCTCGGCAACTGGATCAAGCCACCTTCCAGACTCTGGAAATCTTCAGCCTGGCGCTGGTGATGTATTTCGTCCTCGCCCAGGCGATCAACCTCGGCATGCGCGGCATTGAACGTCGCCTGGCACGCGGCCGGATGCGTGGAGGTCTGTCATGAATCTGTTCGACTGGACGTATGCCTGGCAGATCCTCCCCGATCTGCTGCGCGCCTCGCTCAACACCGTGGGCATTACCCTGATCGGCTTCCTGATCGCCATCGTGCTGGGGCTGTTTCTCGCCATCGGCCGGCGCAGCCGCCTGTACTGGCTGTCGTGGCCGATCGCCGGGACGATCGAATTCATCCGCAGCACGCCGCTGCTGATCCAGGTGTATTTCCTCTACTACGTGCTGCCCAATTACGGAGTGAGCATGTCGGCCATGCAGGTGGGGATCATCGGCATCGGCGTGCATTACGCCTGCTACATCGCCGAGGTCTATCGTGGCGGGCTGGATGCCGTGCCACGGGCGCAATGGGAAGCCGTCACCGCGCTGAACATCGCGCCGTACAGCGCCTACCGCAACATCATCCTGCCCCAGGCTCTGCGGCCGATCCTGCCGCCGCTGGGCAACTATCTGGTGGCGATGCTCAAGGATACGCCGGTGCTGTCGGCCATCACCGTGGTGGAAATCATGCAGCAGGCCAAGAACATCGGCTCCGAGAACTTCCGCTACCTGGAACCGATCACCATGGTCGGCCTGTTTTTCCTCGCCCTGAGCATCGCCCTGGCTTATCTGGTACGGCGCCTCGAACTGCGCCTGGAGCTACGCTAATGACTTCTCCACTCTCGACTTCCCACGACCTTTCCCGGCGCGGCAACCTGACACCGCTGCATCCGCAGGAGGCCACGGCCATGCAACAACCGAAGGCGGTCAAGCCGATCGTCAGCTTCCAGGACGTCACCAAGAGTTATGGCAACTTCACGGTGCTCGATCACTTGAACCTGGATGTCACGCCGGGTGAGAAAGTCGCGATCATCGGCCCCAGCGGCTCGGGCAAATCCACGCTGTTGCGGGTGCTGATGACTCTGGAAGGCATCGATGACGGGGTGATCCGCATCGAAGACGATCTGCTGACCCACATGCCCAATCGCAACGGCGTGCTGGTGCCCGCCAACGACCGGCACATCCGCCGGGTGCGCGGCAAGATCGGCATGGTGTTCCAGAGCTTCAACCTGTTCCCGCACATGACCGCGTTGCAGAACGTGATCGAAGCGCCGGTGCAGGTGCTGGGCATGAAGCCCGCCGAAGCCCGCGAGCGGGCGGCGGAATTGCTGGAACTGGTGGGCCTGGGCAGCAAGCTGGGGCACTACCCTTCGCAGCTGTCCGGTGGGCAACAGCAACGGGTGGCGATTGCCCGGGCGTTGGCGATGCGGCCGAAGGTCATGCTGTTCGACGAAGTCACCTCGGCGCTCGATCCCGAGTTGTGCGGTGAGGTGCTCAACGTAATCCGCAAGCTCGGCGCCGAGCACAACCTGACGATGCTGATGGTCACGCACCAGATGGGCTTCGCCCGGGAGTTCGCTGATCGGGTGTGCTTCTTCTACAAGGGGCAGATCCACGAACAGGGCACACCGGCACAGATCTTCGAGCATCCGCAGCAGGAGCGCACTTGTGCGTTTCTGAGTGCGGTGAAAGAGGCCAATTAAGCGGTTGCCCGATCTGGCCTCATCGCGGGCAAGCCCGCTCCCACAAGGATTTGTGTCGTACACAAATAATGTGACCACCACGGAACCTGTGGGAGCGGGCTTGCCCGCGATTTAGGCCACCACAGGCCACACAAAAAAATGCCCGATCATCGAATCGGGCATTTTTTGTCGGGGCGGGGTGTTACGGGTATTGCTGGACATTGCCCTGCTGCTGGCCACCGTATTGCTGGCCCGGGATCGCCTTGAGGTTGACCTCTACGCGGCGGTTCTGGGCGCGGCCGTTGACGTCGCCGTTGCTGGCAACCGGGTTGTCCGGGCCTGCGCCACGGGAGCTCAGGTTGGTGCCGCTCACGCCCTGTGAGGTCAGGTAGGTGGCGACGCTCTGGGCGCGGCGCTGGGACAGGTCCATGTTGTGCTGACGGCTGCCGGTGCTGTCGGTGTAGCCGACGATTTCAATCTGATTCTGGTTGAACTCTTTCAGCGAGCCGGCCAGGTTGTTCAGCGGCTGGTAGAAGCTTGGTGCGATGTTCGCCGAGTCGGTGGCGAAGGTGATGTTGCCCGGCATGATCAGTTTGATCTGATCGCCCTGGCGCTGCACTTCAACCCCGGTGTTGGCCATGCTGGCACGCAGTTTCTTCTCCTGCTGGTCGGCGTAGTAGCCGTAACCGGCAGCGGACGCACCCACAACCGCTGCGCCGATCAGCGCACCCTTGCCACGGTTGTTGTGGTCGATCGCGGCACCGGCCAGGGCACCGGCCAGAGCGCCCAGGCCGCCGTACTTGGCGGTCTTGCTCATGCCTTGGGAGCCGCTGTCGGCCTGCCCCTGATTGTCGTATGGGTTGGGCGATGCACAACCGGACAGGATCGCCACGGCGGTAGCAGCAATAATCAGACGACTTTTGGTGAACATGAAGGTGCTCCTGGTTTTTCATTCTGTGGTGCAAGCGACGTAAACATCACCTTGCGGGCGTTGGATCATTTCGCCCGGTGAAAATTCCGCTTGTTACAAATCAGGCCCGCACGAACGGGTTCTCGCGCATTTCATCCCCCAGACGCGTGTCTGGACCATGCCCCGTCACTACGGTCGCTTCCTCGTCGAGGGTGTACAGACGCTGCTTGATCGAACGCACGATCGTCGCCTG
The DNA here is from genome assembly GCF_054070595.1 of Pseudomonas sp. SDO55104_S430. Lineage (NCBI taxonomy): Bacteria > Pseudomonadati > Pseudomonadota > Gammaproteobacteria > Pseudomonadales > Pseudomonadaceae > Pseudomonas > Pseudomonas sp. SDO55104_S430. Next base: position 10,354 of record NZ_JBSVXG010000067.1, read on the forward strand.
ATCACCTCCCCACAAATCCGTGCGCCCGACGCCGCGACGGAACAATGTGTCGCCGGCAATCAGCAGTTTAGCCTCCGAAAACCAGAAGCTCATGGAACCCGGTGTGTGACCCGGGGTGTGCAGGGCAACGCCGCAGCCGCAGGCCAGCTCTTCATCGTCGGCCAGCCAGCGATCCGGCGACGGCACCGGCGTGTAGGGCACGCCGAACATCTGGCATTGCATCTCCAGGTTGTCCCAGAGGAACTGGTCTTCCTTGTGCAAATGCAGGGTCGCGCCGGTTTTCTCCTTCAACTGGCCGGACGCCAGGAAGTGATCGAGGTGCGCGTGGGTGTGGATGATGCTGACCAGCTTCAGGCCCAGCGCTTCGAGTCGGGCAAGGATCAGCTCATGATTGCCGCCCGGATCCACGACGATGGCCTTTTTCGTGACCGGATCGCCGATGATCGTGCAGTTGCACTGCAACGGACCGACAGGAAAGGTTTCGCGAATGAGAGAGGGTTGCTGAGACATCGGAGCCTGCTCGATAAACGGGACGGGCGATTTTCGCACACTTGAGTATCGAGGGATTCAGCAGGCGATGTAACGTGAAGATTCCTTAACCCAGGACGCCCAGCTCCTTCGCCCGCGCCACCGCCTGTGTGCGCCGTTCGACGCCGAGTTTGCTGTTGATATGGCTGGCGTGGGTCTTGACCGTGTGCAGGGAAATGAACAGCTGGTCGCTGATTTCCTGGTTCGAGCAGCCCTGGGCGATCAGGCGCAGAACGGCCATCTCCCGGGTGCTCAGTTGCTCGGACACCGGTGCGGCATCCAGCGACGGGCGTCCGGCCTGCGCCGGAAGCTTTTCCACCAGATCCTGGGAAACGGTGGTCATTGCACCACCCAACAGCTGCCCGCGCAGCCAGTCGGGATGCTCCGCCATCAGCTTGTCGAACGGTTGCAGAATGCCGCCGGCCGCGGCGTCCAGCGCCTGAGCCAATGCCTTGCGTGCCTCGGGTTCGCGCCCGGTGCCGAGCAGCAGCGAGACTTTATGCGTCAACGCCATCGCGCTGAGCATCTGCCGACCGGTTTGCTGACCGTTCTCGTGCAGAGAATTCAGACGTCCTTCGGCCAGCATCGGCTGAACCTGGATCATTTCCAGCAAGGCCTGCTGCAGTTCGATGTGCAGCGGCAATTGCGGGTGGAACTCCGGCGGTGCCGCCGGGTGTTCACCGTTGTAGGTCTGCCCCAGTCGCGCCAGCCAGGCCTCGGCCAGATCGATACGACCCTGGGCCAGCCACAGCTCGCATTTGACCAGGGTGATCATCGCCAGGTAGTAAATCGGCGGCACGTCCCAGATATGCATCAGACGTTCGGCTTCGGCCAGTTCGGCGAATGCTCTGGCGAACTCACCGCTGTTGCCTTCGAGCCGGGCGATCACGCAATGGCCGATCAGCACGCTGATATCACGACAGGCCCGCGCTTCGTTCAGGCCGACCTGCAGCCGCTGACGCGCCGCATGCGGCTGTTGACGCAGCGCCAGCAGGAAACCCTCGTATAGGGTCAACCGTGCGCGAACGGCATACAGGCGCTGCGGTGACAGTCCTTTCAGGCGTTGCAAACCCTGCCGGACCTCGTCCATTGACCGCAGGATTTCCCCTCGTGCCTGCAGCACCCGGGCGCGGTCGTAATGGGTCAGCGCTTCGAACAACGGATTGCCGACCCGCTGCGCCAACTCCAGGGAATCACGGTTCAACTGACGTGCACGCCACAGATCACCATCGGCAATTGCCAGGTTGGACAGCGTGGACAGGCACATCAGGCGCTGTCCGTAACGCTTGGCTGGCAGACTCTCCAGCGCTTCGCTGCAATAGCGCAACGTCAGGTCACGGTTGCCACGACCGCGGGCGATGATCCCGCTCAAGGCAAGCCACTGCGCCAACATCGACTTCTGCGCGGTGGCGGATGGCGCCGGGAGGAAACGGCTCAGGTGCGCGGCCAGTTCCTCGGCGGCGTCCAGCTGGCAAGCCAGCCCCAAAGCCCAGCTGTAAAGCACGATCAGTCTTGGCGTGCTGATCAGCAGGCTGTCGGGCAAGTCCATTTTCCAACGCAGCAACATGCCGACATTCTGCTCGGCCAGCAGTTGCTCTTCCGACAGGTTTTGCACCAGGTTCGCCGCGACATCCAGGTGACCGGCGCGCAACGCCTGTTCCACGGCTTCGTCGAGCAGGCCCTGGGCATTGAACCAGCGACAGGCGCGCAAATGCAGGCTCGCAGCCGGCACCATCGACTGGGCGGCAGGCCGCGAGCGCAGCAAGTCGGAAAACAGGTGGTGATAGCGATACCAGTGACCGTGTTCGTCCAGCGGCACCAGAAACACCTGGTGCGCCGCCAGGAAGCGCAGGATTTCGGCGCTGTCATGGGCATCGCGAACCGCGTCGCACAGTTCGCTGCAGAAGCGTTCCTGAGGCGCGGTGTCGTAGAGGAAAGCCTGCACTTCTGCGGGCAGGCAATCGATGACTTCTTCAAGCAGGTAGTCGCGGATCAGCCCTTCCCCGCCATGCAGCGTCTGGGGCAACTCGCCATGGGTGCCGGCTTCCGACGCCGCCAGCAGCCAGAAACGCAGGCCGGCGACCCAGCCTTCACTGCGCTGGATCAGCTTCTCTAGCGCTTCGCCGCGCAGCGAGCTGCTGTGACGAGCGAGCAGGCTCAGGGCTTCGTCGTGGGTCAGGCGCAGGTCCTGCTCGTGTAACTCCAGCAGCTGGCGCGACAGGCGCAGGCGTGCAAGATGCCAGTCAGGACGCTGACGGCTGGTGACCATGACCAGCAGGCCATCGGGAAGGTGATTGAGGAAAAATTGCAGACAACGGTCGAGTACCGGGCCCTGGGCCAGATGATAGTCATCGAGCACCAGCAGCAAGGGCGTCGCCGTCGACAGGTGTACAGCGAGCTCGTCGAGCAATCCGTCCAGCCATTCTTCGAAGGCGAAAGGCTGATGGCGCTGGCGCATTTTCAGCAGCCCCAGGGACTGCCTGCCCAGTTGCGGGTAATAGTCCTGCAGGCCTTCGAGCAGTCGCTCGAGGAAACGGCCGGGATCACTGTCCCGCGGACTCAACCCCAGCCACAGGCTTTGCCAGTGATCCGGCAGCGCCTGGCAGAACTCCACCGCCAACGAACTCTTGCCAAACCCCGCCGGGGCGCTGACCAGCAGCAACCGCCCCTCCAGCCCCGCGCTCAGACGCTCGCAAAGCCGCGGACGCAGCACATGGCCGTCGGGCAATGGCGGCCTGTAGAAGCGCCCGTCCAACGCAGCGACAGCAACGCTTGCAGGACCTGGTGGTGGAGACAGATCAGTCATGGCCGGCTCTTGTGGAATTGCGGGTGGCGGCGTTGCAGATGTCCGCAGACTAGCGGTAAACGATGCGGGAATGAAGATAATTGCTACAAATGGCTACAAAAAGACTACAGGACATTCCGAACGCCCTGCTTCCTGTAGGAGCCGAGCTTGCTCGCGATGCACCCGAGAACGCCATGGGGTGTCAGACAGCCAGCGTTATCGTTGACGACCATCGCGAGCAAGCTCGGCTCCTACAGGAAGCAATGCACCCGAGAGCACCGCGGGGTATCAGGCAGCCAGCGTTATCGTTGACGACCATCGCGAGCAAGCTCGGCTCCTACAGGAGGCAGGTAGCGGCCGCAAAAAAAAAACGCCCCGAAACAGTCGGGGCGTTTGAAGGGCAGGAGCTTCGATTGATTGACGCTTAGCGGATACCGTCCTGACGCAGCGCGTTCGGGGTGAAGTCCGAAGTGTTCGCAGTGAAGCCGAAGTCATACGCCTGCTTCTCTTCGTTCTTCATGCCCAGCGCCAGATAGCGACCCGATTGCAGGTCGTACAGCGCTTCGAGGGTGTACCACGGCACCTGGACGTTGTAGTAGTCCTGGGCATGGGCTTCCGCCACGCGCCAGAGCTGGTTGCGACCGTCGTAGTGGTCGATCACCGCCGCTTGCCAGGTGTCTTCGTCGATGTAGAAGTCACGCTTGGCGTAGATGTGGCGCTGGCCTTCCTTCAGGGTCGCCACGATGTGCCAGACGCGGCGCAGCTCGTAGCGAGCCAGGTCCTGGTTGATGTGACCGGCCTTCAGGATGTCGGAGTACTTGAGCTTCGGATCGTCGAGCTTGTAGCTGTCGGACGCGATGTACATCTCTTTCTTGCCTTCCAGCTTCCAGTCGTAGCGATCCGGCGCACCGTTGAACATGTCCAGGTTGTCGGAGGTACGCAGGCCGTCGGCGGCGGTACCCGGGCCGTCATAGGACACTTGCGGCGCACGACGCACGCGACGCTGACCGGCGTTGTAGACCCACGCCGAACGTGGCTCCTTCACCTGGTCGAGGGTCTCGTGAACCAGCAGCACACCACCAGCCAGACGTGCCGGCGCGGTCACTTTCTGCTTGAAGTAGAACAGGATGTTGCCAGGGTTCTTCGGATCGTAATCCTTCATCCGGTCACGGAACACGAACTGGTCCTGGAAGTACACCAGGCTGTAGGAGCCGTTCGGCTGCGGCGTGGCCTGGGTCACCAGACGGGTCACGCTGCCACCGCGATAGCGGGTGATGTGGTTCCAGATCACTTCCACGCCGCTTTTCGGAATCGGGAACGGCACTGCGGTTTCGAAGTTTTCCAGACCGTTGCCGCCGGACACCAGCGTGGTGTTGGTGGCGTTTTTCTTGATGGCGGCGAACACGTCATCCGGCACGGTAGCGCCGCGATGGGACGGATAGACCGGCATCTTGTAGGTTTCCGGGTAGCGCTTGAACATCGCGACCTGGCCTGGAGCAAGCTTGTCCTTGTACTGGTCGACGTTCTGCGCGGTGATGGTGAACAGCGGCTTTTCGCTGGCGTACGGATCGGACAGGAAGCCCTTGCTGTCGACGGTGCCGGCATTCTTCGGCAGCGGTTTCCAGGCCGGGATCGAGCCGTCGGCGTTGCCCGCCATTTCGGCACCCATCGGGGTCAGGCTCTTGCCCAGTTTGTCCGCTTCGGCCGCCGGGACCGCCGCCATGACACTGGTCGCCAGCAGCGAAAGTCCCAGGACACTGGCGTGGAACAGACTCTTGGTCATTTTCATGTGTGTACTCGTCCTGAAAAGAGTGCTTAGAAGTTCACGCCGAAGCTGAGCGCAACGAAGTCGCGGTCATCCACGGTGGTGTACTTGCCGTCGAAGAAGTTGGTGTACGCCAGGCTTGCGGTGTAGGTGTTCTGGTACTCGGCGTCGACACCCAGGCTGACCGCTTTGCGACCTTCCTCGAAGTTGCCGCCAGGGCCTGGGGAGTAACCGCTCACGTCGTGGGACCAGGCCACGTTCGGCTTGAGGTTCACGCCGGCGAATACGTCGTTGTATTCCCAGATCGCACGACCGCGATAACCCCAGGAGGTCGAAGTGGTGAAGCCTTCGTCGTTGCAATTGCGGCTGACGTTGTTGGTCGGCGTGCCTGGGCCTGCACCGTTGATGGTGCTGGTGTTGAGGGCGATACAGGTGTTCTGGCCGCCAGTGGCTGGCAGTTCGCCTGGACCGTAGACCGGATCACGGCCGTAACGGACGTCGGACGTGCTTTCCAGGCCGCCGACGTGAGTCACGCCCACTTCGCCCACCAGGGTCAGACGGCTGGCGCCCATGACCTGATCGAAGAAGTGCGTCAGGGTGGTCTGGAACTGGGTGATTTCCTTGCGGCGATAGCCGTGCAGGTCCTGACCCGGTACGCCGTTGAGCAGCGAAGCGTTGGTCAGCGCACCGCCCAGAGGACGCACACCGGCAAACAGGATGTCGGTGGTGTTGAGCTGTACCGGCGCGTTCGGACGGTAGCTGATCTCACCGCTCCACGCCGTACCGGTAGGCAGGGTGGTGGAGAAGCTCAGACCGTAGAGACGGATGTCTTCCGGATACTCGATGAAGTAGCTGGAGTTACCCGCGATGATCAGCGGCGCCAATGGGCGCAAGGCTGCCGGCAGACCGCCGACGCGAGCGAAGGTCGCGGCGGATGCACCGGTGGCGCTGAAGATCGGCGCACGGCTGTGGTAGTTCATGAAGTAGGCACCGAACTCGGTGTCCAGCGGATCGAACATGTACTTGAGGGACGCACCCCATTGGCCGCTGTCCCGCGCATCGCGGTCCGGACCACGGCGTACCAGTACACCTTCGCTGTTCGCATCGACGCCCAGTGCGGTCAGCGTCGGCAACGCGGCGGCCGGAATCGTCGAGCGGCTGTTCAGCACGCGCAGGTTGTTGGTGCAACCGTCGGCGACGATGTCAGGCTGGGAGAAGAAGGTGCCGCAGTTGTCGACGACGGTCTGGTCCCATTCGATCTGGTAGAAGGCGTCGGCCGACAGATTGTCGGTCAGGCTCTGGGACACGTAGAACATGTTGACCGGGATCAGGCCTTCCTTGATCTCGGCGCCAGGACGACGGAACGCGGACACGTCGATCGGGTTGATCGAGTTGATGCCGCTGCCGATGAAAGTACTTTCACCCCAGCTCACCACTTGCTTGCCCAGGCGCACGGACCCCGGCTGCTCGGCAATGGAATAGTTGTGGTAGACGAAGGCATCAAGGATCTGACCGCCGGCGGACTTGGCGCCTTCCTTGCGGTTGCTGTCACTGATGTCTTTGAAAGGACGGCTATCGTCTTTGAGCTCGAAGTCGTACCAGTATTTGCCACGGACGAAGGCGCCGGTGTCACCGTACTTCAATTCGAGGTCGTGGATGCCTTTGAAGATCTTCGAGAAGGTCTTGCCGCTCTCGAAGTTCAGGTGACCGTCATCGGAGGTCTGGGACAGGCCCTTGCCGCCGTTGTTGACGCCAATGAGGTTCTTGTTGGCGCTTTCAGTAGACCAACTGGCCCCGATCGACAGGGACGAGTCGAATTGACCTTCAATTTCTCCGATGTTGAAACTGACGCCGAATGCGGGTCCGGCGAGCGTAGAGGCAAGGCTGACAGCCAGGGGCAACTTGGCCCGGCGCCAGAACTGGTTTACTGATGTCATCGACGCTACTCCATGTGCATTTTATTTTTATGGCAGTGAGCACTTCTAAAAACGCTCTGGATGACAGGGAGCCAAGGCTTCCCAAAGTCCTTCCAAAGTTGCATCGCCCGACTTGTGCGTTTGCTCCGTTCTTAAAAATCCTTGAGCGGACTATAGCCAGCAGGTAGTAGTGCTTGATCCCTCTAAAGTGTGATTTGCACCTGCCAGGCACTCTGGAACAGTCCTTTGCCAGGCCGACGACCGTCGGCATGGCAAGGATGGCTGAAAATTCGGATTTGACAAGCCAAGCGCTTGCTTGGTGGGGCTGGCGTGCCCTTTAGGGCACGCCAAAGGAGGATTAAAGCGTTGAAAGGAACGTGCTGTTGTTGGCCTGCCATTCGGTGATGTCGAGGCGGATTTTCTTCTTGTCGAGCTTGCCGACACTGGTCTTGGGAATTTCAGTAACAAGCGCGATCTGACTCGGAATCGCCCACTTGCTCAGGTGCCCCAGCTCCACGAATGGCTTGAGGTGTTCCTTGAGTTCCTTGGCCCCGACCACATGGCCTTCACGCAGCACCAGCAGGGCAAACGGACGCTCGCCCCACTGCGGATCGGCAATCCCCACCACTGCTACTTCGCGTACCGCCACATGGCGACTGATGAGGTCTTCGAGGTCCAGGGAGGAGATCCACTCGCCCCCGGTCTTGATCACGTCCTTGATCCGGTCGCGGATATCGATCACACCCATGCTATCCAGAGTGGCCACGTCACCGGTATGCAGCCAGCCGCCGGCCCAGAGTTCGGCGCCCTTCTGCGGTTCGTTGAAATAACCCTCGGTGAGCCACGGTGCACGCAGCACCAGCTCGCCCTGGGTCTCACCGTCGGCGGGGAGGAAATTGCCGTCGCAGTCGACGATCGCAGCTTCCACCAATGGCCCCGGCACACCGGCCTTGATCCGGTAGGTAGTGCGCTCGTCTTCGGTGCCGGCCATCAATTCATCATTGAGGTGCGCGCAAGACACCAGTGGCCCGGTTTCCGACATGCCGTAGGCGGCGGTCAACTGAATGCCCTTGGCCTTGGCCGCTTCGTACAGCGCACGATTGAGCGCACTGCCGCCGATGACGATTTTCCAGCCACCGAAATCGACATTTTGTGCAGCCTTCGCATTGAGGACCATTTGCAGGATGGTCGGCACGCAGTGGGAAAACGTGACCTTCTCCTTGCGCCACAGCTCCACCAGAAACTCCGGATCGTAGCGCCCCGGATAAACCTGCTTGAGCCCGAGCATGGTCGCCACATACGGCAGGCCCCAGGCATGCACGTGGAACATCGGGGTGATCGGCATGTACACATCGTTGGTGCCCAGCAACCGCACACTGTCGATGGCGCCCATGATGGTCGACACGCCCATGGTGTGCAGGACCAGTTGCCGATGGGTGAAGTACACGCCCTTGGGATTGCCGGTGGTACCGGTGGTGTAGAAGGTGGTCGCGACCGAGTTTTCGTCGAAGTCCTGGAAGTCGTATTTCGGGCTGGCGGCTGCCAGTAACTGCTCGTACTCGCCGATCAGGTTCGGCAGATCGGCGGTCTTTTCCGGCTGGTCGGTCAGCAGCAGGGTTTTCTCGACGGTGGTCAGATGCCCGGCGATCGCGTTGTACAAGCCCACGAACTCGCTGTTGACCAGCACGTAGCGGTCCTCGGCGTGATTCATGGTGTAGAGGATCTGTTCCGGCGACAGGCGTACGTTGATGGTATGGATCACCGCACCGATCATCGGAATGGCGAACATGCACTCCAGATAGCGATGGCTGTCCCAATCCATGACGGCGACGGTGTCACCGGGTTTGACACCGGCGGCCGTCAGCACATTGGCCAGGCGCGCGACACGTTCGATCAGTGTCGGATAGCTGTAGCGCAACTGATCGCGATAAACGATTTCCCGGGTTTTCTCGTAACGAGTTCCGGACATCAGCAACCGTTTGATCAGCAGTGGATACTGGTAAGCGCCTTCGGCTGGGGGGATAACGCGAGTCTGCAACATGAGAACCCCTTTTTCTGACTGCACGGTCGTGGCTGAAAGTAAGCACTCTAGTGCGCCTTATCGCCGGCCAAATCAGCCAAAGGAATGATTTGCAGAGCCGTATAAATGCTAGCTTTGCGCCATCATCCAGGGGTTGTGCCCACCCATCCTGTAGGAGCGAGCATGCTCGCGATGGTCGTGAACGCTTACGCGGGCATTCAGGAAGCCAGCGTTATCGTTGACCACCATCGCGAGCATGCTCGCTCCTACAGGAGTTGGATGCTTAATGCATTTCGGTAAACGCAAGCTTCACGCCGATGGCGATCAACACCGCGCCCATGGTCCGGTCGAACCAATGGCCCATGCGGGCGAAACCGGCGCGTACGCGCTGCTGGCTGAACAGCATCGCCACCAGGCAGAACCAGGTCGCCGTCGCAGCTGCCAGGTAGATCCCGTATCCGGCCTGAACCGTCAGCGGGGTGTGCGGATTGATCACTACCGTGAACAGCGACAGGAAGAACAGCGTGGCCTTCGGGTTGAGACCGTTGGTCACAAAGCCCGAGGTGAAAGCGCCACGGGCCGTGCGCTCACCCGCTTCCTTGTGCAGGTCGTCAGTTACCACTTTAGCCGGTTGCGCACGCAGCGCCTTGAAGCCGATGTACAGCAGATAGGCCGCGGCGGCCCACTTCAATGCGTTGAACAGCACAATCGACTGGGACACGATCAGCCCGATACCCAGCAGTGAATAGCCGACATGCAGGAAAATCGCCGTGCCGACGCCCAGCGCCGTCCAGGTGCCGGCCCGACGACCGTGAGTCACGCTCTCGCGTACCACCACGGCAAAGTCAGGGCCCGGACTGGCCACCGCCAGCAGGTGGATCAGGGCAACGGTCAAGAACTCGGTCCAATACATGGGGGCTCCTTTAGGACAAGCGTAACTGTTTGTTTCATCTGTTAGGCTCGGCAGATTACGCCTTCAGTTCATTGCACAAAAGGTACAGTTGATGACGAACAACCGCCGCGCCGTTTTCCTCGACCACCCGTCCCTGGATCTTGGCGATCTCGACCTGAGCCCGCTGCGCCAATGTTTCGGCGAACTGCAACTGTTCTCCCAGACCTTGCCCGATCAGGTGATCGACCACCTCAAGGGTGCCACCGTCGCCATCACCAACAAGATCATGATCGACGCGGCCGCCATCGCCGCCAGCCCCGATCTGAAGCTGATCCTGATCACCGCCACCGGCACCAATAACGTCGATCTGGCCGCCGCCCGCGCCCACGGGATCACCGTGTGTAACTGCCAGGGTTACGGCACGCCATCCGTTGCGCAGCACACCATCATGCTGCTGCTCAACCTGGCTACGCGCCTGGCCGATTACCAGAAAGCCGTCGGTGAAGGTCGCTGGCAGCAGGCCAAACAGTTCTGCCTGCTGGACTACCCGATCGTCGAACTGGAAGGTAAAACCCTGGGCCTGCTCGGCCACGGTGAACTGGGTGGCGCCGTCGCGCGACTGGCCGAAGCCTTTGGCATGCGCGTTCTGCTGGGCCAGATTCCGGGGCGCCCTGCCCGTCCAGACCGTTTGCCGCTGGATGAACTGCTGCCGCAAATCGACGCCCTGACCCTGCACTGCCCGCTCAACGAACATACCCGGCACTTCATCGGCGCCCGTGAACTGGCCTCGATGAAGCCCGGTGCGTTCGTGGTCAACACCGCCCGTGGCGGCCTGATCGATGAGCAGGCGCTGGCCGACGCCTTGCGCAACGGCCATCTGGGCGGCGCCGCCACCGACGTGCTGAGCGTGGAGCCGCCGGTCAACGGTAATCCGTTGCTGGCCGGCGATATCCCGCGCCTGATCGTCACCCCGCACAACGCCTGGGGCAGTCGCGAGGCGCGGCAGCGGATCGTGGGCCAGGTCACTGAAAACGCCCTGGGCTACTTCAGCGGTAAGGCGCTGCGGGTCGTCAGTTGATAAACTGCCGCACTTTTTTTCACAGGAGCAGTTATGGATCCGCGCAGTGAAGTACTGCTTCGTCAGGCCGAATTATTTCAGGGTGCCGTGCTGCTGGCCGGACTGCCCGCCGATGATTTGCTTGGCCGTCTGCCTGCCGCTCGTGGCTGGTGCTGGCATGCCGGCGATCAGTCCGCGCTGGAAGCGCGCTTTGCCGGGCGCAGCGACTTTGGCGTGAATGTGCCTGAGTTCGAATTCGACAGCGCCGTGGTGTTTCTGCCCAAGGCCAAGGATCTGACCGACTACCTGCTCAACGCCGTGGCGTCGCGCCTGCAAGGTCGCGAGGTGTTCCTGGTGGGGGAAAAACGCAGTGGCATCGAAGGCGCGGCCAAGCAGTTGAACCCGTTTGGCAAACCGAGAAAGCTCGACAGCGCACGTCATTGCCAACTCTGGCAGGTCACCGTGGACAATGCTCCCCAGGCCAAATCGCTGGAAAGCCTGGCCCAGGAATACGAACTGCCGCTGGCCGAAGGCCCGCTCAAGGTCATCAGTCTGCCGGGCGTCTTCAGCCACGGCCGCCTGGATCGCGGCAGCGCCCTGCTGCTCGAACACCTGGACAAACTGCCGAGCGGCCATCTGCTGGACTTCGGTTGTGGCGCGGGGGTATTGGGGGCTGCGGTAAAACGTCGCTACCCGGACACTCAGGTCACGATGCTGGACGTCGATGCGTTCGCCGCCGCCAGCAGCCGTTTGACCCTGGCGGCCAATGGTCTGGAAGCCGAAGTGATTACCGGGGACGGGATCGATGCGGCTCCCACCGGGCTGACTGCGATTTTGACCAATCCGCCGTTCCATACCGGCGTTCACACCGATTATCAGGCGACGGAAAACTTGCTGCGAAAAGCCGCGAAACATCTGAAAAACGGTGGCGAACTTCGCTTGGTCGCCAATAGCTTCCTGAAGTACCAGCCTTTGATCGAAGAGCATCTTGGAGTGTGCGCAATCAAGGCCGAAGGTCAGGGCTTTCGCATCTACCGGGCCAAACGCGGCTAGAAATTTGTGCTTGCACGATGGGTTTTGCCTAGGCAGAATCCGCTCCGTCCTAGGGGAGTAGTCTCCCACGAGCGCCATGCTCGTCCGGCGTGCGTCAACATACTTGGTCCTCAGACCATGGCGCATGCGACCCAAGCGACCGCATCAGACGGATCGCAGGGTTTGACAAGACCTATGACACGCACACCTTACCCGGGGCGGGAAGGCTGTACGTGTCATAGCCGTGTCGACCCGCCCCTTAGGAAAACCCCTGATGCTGGATTCATTACTGGTCCCCACCGCAATCGTTGCCTTGGCCGAAATCGGCGACAAGACGCAACTGCTCGCGCTCATTCTCGCTGCCCGCTTCCGCAAGCCTTGGCCGATCATCGCCGGCATCGTTGCCGCGACCCTGGCCAACCACGCAGCTGCTGGCGCGGTAGGCGCCTGGGTCGGCAGTTTCTTCTCGGACACGTTATTGCACTGGATCCTCGCGGTGAGCTTCGCGGCGACCGCCCTGTGGACCCTGGTGCCGGACAAGATGGATGACGACGAAGCCAGCACCGCCCGCAAGTTCGGGCCGTTCGTGACCACGCTGATTGCGTTCTTCCTGGCTGAAATCGGTGACAAGACCCAGATCGCCACTGTGATGCTCGCGGCGCAGTATCCGGAATTGTGGCTGGTGATCATCGGCACCACCGTCGGCATGCTGATTGCCAACGTGCCGGTGGTATTGGCGGGTAACTTCGCGGCGGACAAACTGCCACTGACACTGATTCGCCGACTGGCGGCTTCGGCGTTCTTCATTCTGGCGATTGTCGCGGTGTACAAGGCGATGCAGAGCAGCGGGTGGGTTTGACAACGGCCCTGTAGGAGCGAGCATGCTCGCGATGGTGGTCAACGATAACGTTGGCTTACTGAATGCCCGCGTAAGCGTTCACGACCATCGCGAGCAGGCTCGCTCCCACAAAGGCAATGCCCGCCCCACCAGGTGGGGATCGGTCAGGACTTCTTGGCCTGCTCGTACAACGGCATCACCTTCGGAATCGCCGCCTGCAACGAGGCGATCCGGCTCGACGAGTTCGGGTGAGTGCTCATGAACTCCGGCGGCGAACCTTCCGAAGCCTTGGTCATCTTGTTCCACAGGGTGATCGCGGCGTTCGGGTTGTAGCCGGCGCGAGCGGCCAGTTCCAGGCCGATCAGGTCCGCCTCGTTCTCGTTGGCGCGACTGTTGGGCAAGGTCATGCCGTAGTTGGCGACCGTGTCCGCCAGCGCCAGGCTGTCCTGACCCAGACCCAGCAGTGCGCCGGCACCCTGCTTGGCCATCTCGATACCGTACGCCTTGGACATCGCTTCACGACCGTGCTCGCGCAGGGCGTGGGCGATTTCATGGCCCATGACCGCGGCGATTTCATCGTCGGTCAGTTGCAGCTTGTCGATCAAGCCCGTGTAGAAAATGATCTTGCCGCCAGGCCCGCAGTTGGCATTGAGCTCGTCACTCTTGATCAGATTGACTTCCCATTTCCACTGGGCCGAATCCGGACGGAACTTCGGCGCCTGGGCAATCAGCCGGTCGGCAATCACCTGAACGCGCTTGGCGTCACTGCTGGTCTTGTCCAGCACGCCCTGACTGGTCGCCTCGCCCACCGTCTTTTGATAAGACTGGGCGTACATCTGGTTGACCTCCTGCTCGGACAACATGCTGAACATGTATTGCTTGCGCTCCACGCCCACGGCGCCGGCGCTGGTGGTATTGACCGACTGGCATCCGCCGAGCAGCAGACTTGCGCTCAGGCCACACAACACCAATGTCTTGTTCATCAAAGGACTCCCTGGAAAACCTGTCCGTATCCTAGGCGTGTAAATGTATCGGCGCCAGATACAACGAAACCTGCAACAACTCTAAGACGCAAATTTCGGACAAAGCTCTCGTCAGCGCAGTAAAAAATTCACAAACCCGGCAAACCCACGTCGTTTACGAACTGCTGCAATCCATTTGCGACATCCGCCTCGCGAAATACAGGAATTTGCACCAGACCCGCTCATGCCCTTAGAACCCCCTGCCGATATTGCTCCGCAGACGACCTTTTGCGTGCGGAGCACCCATGAAATTCAAGTCAATCCAGTTTTCCGTGGCAGCCCTGGCGGGCGCCATCGTTCTCAGTGTGGTGGCCGCACTGGTGGTCTACGCGCTGTTTTCCGGCGCCCGGACGCAGGACATGGTCCAGGAGCGGACCCAGGCACAATTCGAGCAGGTCATCGAGCAGCGCCTGACCTCCCTGGCGCAGACCCAGGTCAGCCAGATTCAGCGTGAACTCGAAGCACCGCTGCTGATCGCCGGTGGCCTGGTGCGGGTCAACACGCTGATCGGCACCAAGGGCGCCGATGGCCAGCCGGCGCTGAGCCTGAGCCGCGAGCAATTGATCGGACTGATCAAGGAAAACGTGGCGAAGAACCCGAAAATCCTCGGCACCTATATCGGCTGGGAAAAAGATGCGCTGGATCACAACGATGCCGCCTATATCGGCACCAGCGTGGTCGGCATCGATGCCAAGGACGGTCGTTTCCTGCCCTGGTGGTTCCGCAACGCCGACGGCAGCCTCGGCCAGGACAAGCTGGTGGACGTGGATGACCAGAAAACCCTGTCCACCGGCGTGCGCGCCAGCGAGTACTACCTGTGCTCGAAGGAAACCAAAAAGTCCTGCGTGATCGATCCGGCGCCCTACAAGGTCGGCGACAAGATCGTCATGCTCGCCTCCTTCATTGAACCGATCATGCTCAACGGCGCCTTCCAGGGCATCGTCGGCGCCGACCTGTCGGTGAACTTCATCCAGGAAATGCTCCTGGCCGCCAACCAGAAACTCTACGGCGGCGCCGGGCAAATGGCCCTGATCGGCGGCAATGGCCGGATCGTTGCTTACACCAAGGACCCGAGCAAGTTCGGCGAGAAGGTCAGCGACATTCTCGACGCCCAGCAGATTGCCAACATGGCCAATCTCAAGCGTGGCGAAGTCACCTACAGCGTCGACAAGGCCCAGGGCCGGATCGAGTTGTACCTGCCGTTCGGCATCGGCCAGACCGACGCCCGCTGGACCATGATGCTGCAACTGCCGCTGAACGCGGTGATGGCCGATCTGCAATCGCTGCAGGCCGACCTCAATACCCAGCGCAAATCCGACACTTTCGGCATGGCCATGGTCGGTCTGCTGATTGCCGGTCTCGGCCTGCTGGTGATCTGGCTGGTGGGCCACGGCATTGCCCGTCCGCTGAAGCAGATGGTCGCCATGCTCGATGACATCGCTCAAGGCGAAGGCGATCTGACTCGCCGTTTGAGCAGCGACCGCGCCGACGAACTGGGCTCGATCGCCAAGGGCTTCAACACCTTCCTGGCCAAGTTGCAGGCGATGATCACCCAGGTGGTGTCGTCGGTGCAGAGCGTCAGCGATTCGTCCGAGCACACCGCCGATATCGCCATCCGCACCAATACCGGCGTGCACAAGCAGATGGCCGAGATCGATCAGGTCGCCACCGCCGTGCAGGAAATGACCGCCACCGCACAGGATGTGGCGCGCAACGCGACCCAGGCCGCACAAGCCGCCAGTCATGCCGATCAGGCGGCCAGTCAGGGCAAGCAGATTGTTCATGACACGTCGAATTCGATTGGCGCCCTGGCGGTGGAAATCGGTCGCGCGGTGGGCGTGGTGCAGACCCTGGCCAAGGACAGCGAGAATATCAACGCGATCCTCACCGCCATTCGCGGGATTGCCGAACAGACCAACCTGCTGGCCCTGAACGCGGCCATCGAGGCGGCGCGGGCCGGTGAACAGGGTCGCGGTTTTGCCGTGGTGGCCGACGAAGTGCGCAACCTGGCGCAGAAGACCCAGGGTGCCACCGAAGAGATCCAGACCATGATCCAGCAGTTGCAGCAAGGCACGCGGGACGTGGTGCGGGTGATGGAGGACAGTCAGCAGCGCACGGACGAAAGCGTGCAGCACGCGGCGAAAGCGGCCGAAGCACTGGAAACCATCACCCAGGCGGTGTCGGTGATCAACGACATGAACACTCAAATCGCCAGCGCCGCCGAGGAGCAGAGCGCAGTGGCGGACGACATCAACCGCAACGTGATCAACATCGGCCAGGTGGCCAATGAAGTGGCAGGCGGCGCGGACGAATCCAGCGCAGCCAGTGCCGACCTGACCAAACTGGCCGAGCAGCAGCGGCGGTTGATCAATCAGTTCAAGGTCTGACCATCGAGCAAGGTCCTGCGGACCTCATCGCGAGCAGGCTCGCGATGCTTTCAGCCCGGCGTCAGGCACTCCGGGCCGTTGAGTTTCGGATCATTGACCATGTTCGCCAGGACCCGCTCGCGCAATGCGGCGGGTTCGCTGGCGAGGAGGGCTTGGAGGGTGTGCAATGGGGTTTCGGGGTTGAGCCAGGCTTCCTGCCCGGCCGCATCCAGAATCAACGGTCGCCGCTGACTGGCCGCCGGCTGGGTGATCACCGCCGTGCTCAGCCACACCTGCTCCTGCACCGGATACGCCTCCCAGATCGCCGCGAAAAACAACGACGAACCCTCCCCCGGCGTCAGCC
This sequence comes from Pseudomonas sp. SDO55104_S430, assembly GCF_054070595.1. Classification (NCBI taxonomy): domain Bacteria; kingdom Pseudomonadati; phylum Pseudomonadota; class Gammaproteobacteria; order Pseudomonadales; family Pseudomonadaceae; genus Pseudomonas; species Pseudomonas sp. SDO55104_S430. The sequence continues at coordinate 26,939 of NZ_JBSVXG010000067.1, forward strand.
AGTACGGGCGTTTGCGCGTGCCGCCGCGCCATTCGTAGAAACCGTTGGCCGGCAGCAGGCAACGACGCAGGCGCAGGGCTTCGCGGAACATCGGCTGTTCGGCCACGGTTTCGGCGCGGGCGTGTGCCGGGGTGCGAGACATATCGGTCAGCCACGGCGGCGTCAGGCCCCAGCGCGCACGCGCCAGATTGCGCTGGCCGTCTTCGCCGGCACGCAGGATCAACACCGAATCATTGGGGGAAATGTTCCACTGGGCCTGCTGATCGGCGGGGAAGCCAGGCAGGGCCGCAAAGGCGGGATTCCAGCGAAACAGGGCATAACGTCCACACATGGCGCAGCACGACTCTTGATCAAACGAACGGCCAGCCTAACAGACCAGCGTGCCCGGAAAGCTCTCGGGTTCATCCCCCGCAAGCGGCAGCGCGGCATTGTACGCGCTGATCAGCTCGCGGGCGTAGGCAGCCTGGTCGTTTTCCACCGCCAGGCCCAGCAGCCCGAAAATCGGCAGTTCGCCGCTGGCACCGACCAGGTCGCGCCCCACCAGATGCGCCTCGATTCCCTCGCTGGCGAGCATGCCTTGCAGCAACTCGCCCTCCATCAGGTTTTCCGGTTCGTAGATTCGCTGCATATAGGCCTTCAATCGTTCTCGCTGAACACTTCCAGGTGCCATTCCTCGCCATGAACCTGCAACACGAAGGTTATCGGCCGACAACACACCTGACAGTCTTCAATATAGGTCTGATCGCCTGCGGACAGGTCGATGGTGGTTTCGACTTCCTCACCACAATACGGACATTCATAAACTGCGCTTTCCAGCATCGCGGTCTCCCGAGTGACTTGTGCGTATAATCGCCGGTCTATTTGCAGGGCTATTGGTGTCTGACTACTTTTCAGACCGTGCCCTGCCGGTTTTCGATCAGAACCTTTACTTACCCTAGCCGTTTCCAACAAGAGAGCATGATGGGCGAATTCGATGCCATCCGACCTTATGACGACAGCGAAGTCCCGGCAGTGCTGGCACGACTGCTCGGCGACAAGGCGTTTCTAGATATCCTCACCCACTTTCGCTTTCCGCGTTTTGCCGGTGCCCTGGGCTGGGCGCTCAAACCTCTTATAGCTCATCGTCTGCGCCGTGAGTTCGCCGGCGTCACGTCGGTGGCCACCCTGCAGGACAAAGTCGAGCATTACGTCGACCACACCATCGAGCGCGCCACCGATGGCGTGACCTACACCGGTGTCGAGCAGTTCAAGTCCGGCAGCGCCTACCTGTTCATCGCCAACCACCGCGATATCGTCATGGACCCGGCCTTCGTCAACTACGCCGTGTACCACGCCGGCCTGCCGACGCCGCGTATCGCTATCGGCGACAATCTGCTGCAGAAGCCTTTCGTCAGCGACCTGATGCGCCTGAACAAGAGTTTCATCGTGCACCGTTCGATCACCGGCCGTCGCGAGAAAATGGCGGCCTACCAGTTGCTGTCCGCGTACATCAACCATTCGATCCGCAACGATTGCGCGTCGATCTGGATCGCCCAGGCCGAAGGCCGGGCCAAGGACGGCGACGACCGTACCGAGTCGGCGATCCTGAAGATGTTCCACATGAGCCGCAAGGACGAACCGTTCGGCGAGGTCATTCGCTCCTTGAACCTGACGCCGGTGTCGATCAGCTATGAATACGACCCGTGCGACCAGGCCAAGGCCCGCGAGCTGTACATCCGCGCCACCACCGGCACCTACACCAAGGCGCCGGGCGAGGATGACGTGAGCATCGCCAAGGGCATCACCGGCTACAAGGGCCGGGTGCACGTGAACTTTGCCGCGCCGATCACCGAGCTGTTTGAGGACACCAAGCAATTGGCGGTCGAGATGGACAAGCAGATTCTGGGCGGTTACCGCCTGTTCCCGGTGCATTACCTGGCTTATGCGCAGTGGAAGGACGCCGATCCGCAGTTGCAGGTGCCAAAAGCTGCCGAGATGTTCGCGGCGGACGAACTGGCCAAGGCTCAAGAGCAATGGCAGCAACGCCTGGATGCCTGTCCAGAGGAACATCGTCCGTACCTGGTGCTGCAATATGCGACGCCGGTGCGCAATCAGTATCGGGTCAAGGCAGGGCTACCGCTTTAACCGCTACCCGATCCTCTGTGGCGAGGGGGCTTGCCCCCGTTGGGCTGCGTAGCGGCCCCACAAGATGGGACTGCTGCGCAGTCCAACGGGGCGGTGCGACGTGTCGACAAGCCCCCTCGCCACAGGATCTGTGTGGATTCAGATCTGGGTGCTGATCCAGGACACCAGCAAAGCCAGTCCCATGCAGGCAAAACCGAAGCGGTAGAAAAAGCGGTTCATGCGCAGGGTAGCCCAATCCAGCGTGGGCTCTTCACCGCTACCGTTCTGACGCTGCGCCTCAAGACTGGCCATGGCGCGCTGTTCGCGGCGGCGGGTGGCGTGCAGCAGCCAGCTACCCGGGAAGGCCAGGAGCAATGCCAGCAGATTGATCAATTTCGCGGGATGGGCGGTAAACAGCGTCATCAAGTGCAGCGACATCACAAGCCTCAGGCAAAACAGTCAGGACGGACGCCGAGCGACGACCGCGGCGGGGGATTCTACCGAAAGCCTGCCTGACTGCCCGCTCTTTCCGACAATTAACCAAGAGTCGCCTTCAATCTATCTGCCCGCCGCAGATTCCCTGTGGGAGCGGGCTTGCTCGCGAAAGCGTCGTATCAGTCGACATCATTGCTGAATGACACACCAC